>JAGBFZ010000328.1 GCA_018110855.1 Oscillospiraceae bacterium | reverse complement strand
CATCTGGGATATCTGATACGCCTTGGGAGATCGGGATAGAAGTAGTTCTTTCTGTCGAAAACGGAGAATTTATTGATGTCGCAGTTTAAAGCATAGCCTGCTCTTACCGCATATTCAACAGCAGTCTGATTGATAACGGGAAGAGTTCCGGGCATACCCGAGCAAACGGGGCAACAGCGGGTATTTCTGTCGCCGCCGAATTCAGCGGAGCAGGTGCAGAATACCTTTGAATTGGTAAGCAGCTCCGAATGTATTTCAAGACCGATAACGGGAATGTAATCTGATACTGACATGGCTTTTATTCACCCTTTCTTCAAATCTTTGCCGCGATACGGCTGAAATTCTTTTCAAAAGCGTCTGCGGCGCCGATAATGGAAGCTTCGTCCCACATTCTGCCGATAAGGGACATACCGATGGGCATACCCTTTTCGTCATAACCGCAGGTGGTGGAGATGGCAGGGAGAGATGCGATATTAACGGTAACTGTGCAGATATCCGCCTGATACATCTTCTTGGGATCGTCAATGTTCTCGTTAACGCCATAAGCAACGGTGGGAGCGGTGGGAGTGAGTATCATGTCGCACTTTTCAAATATCTCGCCGTATTCCTCTCTTATCTTCTGCTTGAGAGCCATAGCCTTGCCGTAGTATGCGTCATAATAGCCCGAGCAGAGAGCATAGTTTCCGAGGAGGATCCTGCGCTTTACCTCGTCACCGAAGCCTTCGCTTCTGGAAGCAGTGATAAGCTCATTGTAATTGCCTGCGATATCGCTTCTGTGACCGTACTTGATTCCGTCATAACGGGAAAGGTTCGAAGAAGCCTCGGCAGAAGAGATAAGATAGTATGCGGCAACGGCATATTTAAGTGAAGGCATGGAGCATTCAACAAGCTCTGCGCCCATAGCCTTGTAGCTGTCGGCAGCGGCGAGAACAGTCTTTCTGACATTCTCGTCAATGCCCTCTGCATAGAACTCAGAAGGAAGAGCAATCTTGACGCCCTTCATATCCATGCCTATTTTTGAGGTGTAATCATCAACGGGATTTCTTGAAACTGTGCCGTCATGGGAATCGTAGCCTGCAATGGTGTTCAGAATGATACCGCAGTCCTCGGCGCTTCTTGCGATGGGACCTATCTGGTCGAGTGAGCTTGCGAAAGCCACAAGACCGTAACGGGAAACTCTTCCGTAGGTGGGCTTTAAGCCTGTAACACCGCAGAATGAAGAAGGCTGACGGATAGATCCGCCTGTATCGGAGCCTAATGCGGCAGCGCAGAGATCTGCGCCCACAGCCGCAGCGGAGCCGCCCGAGGAACCGCCGGGAACTCTTGAGATGTCATAAGGATTCTTTGTCTTCCTGAATGCTGAGGTCTGTGTAGAGCCGCCCATAGCGAACTCGTCCATAGAGGTCTTGCCCAGCATAACGATATTCTCAGCCTCAAGCTTTTCCATAACTGTTGCGTTATAGGGAGGAATGAAATTCTCAAGCATTTTTGAAGCGCAGGTGGTCTTTACGCCGTCTGTGCAGATATTGTCCTTGATGGCAAGGGGGATTCCGCAGAGAGGGGAAGTCTCGCCGCTGTCTATCTTCTTCTGAGCAGCCTCGGCAGCGGATAAAGCCTCGTTTTCGGTAACGGTAATATAGCTCTCAAGGCTGCCGTCTACAGCCTTTATTCTGTCAAGATATGCCTTAGTAAGCTCGGGGGAGGAAATTTCCTTCCTGTCGAGCATACCGCGCATTTCCTTTATGGTAAGGGAAGTAACGTCCATAAATACAACTCCTTATTATTTATTCAACTACCTTGGGAACAACGAAGCAGTTTTCGCTCTGAACTGCGTTCTGAAGCAGCTTTTCGGTGGCAAGGGAAGGCTTAGCTTCGTCCTTGCGGAGATCCTTCAGATAAACGTTGTGGTTATCCTTGAGGGGATCGTAGGCAATGTCTATTTCCTTGATGGTATCCATAATTTCGATAATGCTTGTCATATCTCTTACAGCCTGCTCAAGCTCCTCGTCTGTGAAGCTCAGCTTGCCGAGCTTTGCGAGATATTTGACCATATCAAGCTCCATAAAATTTCCTCTTTTCTCATATATTTTTTGCTGCGGCAATTCGCAGACAACAATACTCTGTTATTATACCATATATTTCGGGGATTTGCAAGTATTTTTCTCATTCCCCGCAGATTTACGGGAAATTTTTTTGATGAATTTTCTTAAAATCGGTAATTTTCAAAAAATTCATTGACATAATATCGGCAAAGTGGTATAATATTAAAGTGCATAATGCAGAAAATGCGGGTATGGTGGAATTGGCAGACACGATAGACTTAGGATCTATTGCGTGAGCGTGCAGGTTCAAGTCCTGTTACCCGCACCAAAAAGCTCCTCCGAGTTTTCGGGGGAGCTTTTGTGTTGTTATTTTTCCGAGACCTTAGGCAGAGGAAATTTATAGGAATACTCCTTGAAAAGCTCTGCGAACTTTTCATTATCCTCGCTCTTGACAGCATTAAGATACCTGTGATTCTCGAAGCTGTTGTCGTTTATCTGAATGAGATTTACCGCAATATTGGAGCAGTGGTCGGAAATACGCTCAAGATCGGTGAGCAGATCGGTGAATATAAAGCCCTGCTCAATGGTACAGGTCTTGGTTCTAAGACGCTCAACATGGCGTGTTTTCATCTCTGTGCGGAGATAGTCAACTACCTCCTCGAGAGGCTCGACCTTGTAGGCAAGGTCAATGTCCTTTGCCTCAAACGCCTTTACAGTAAGGTCGAGTATTTCCTCAATGGCGCCGAACATAACATTAAGCTCTCTTTTTGCCATGTCCGAGAAATTTATTTCCTTTGTGTGAATTTCCTTGGCGGTGTCAAGAATATTCACCGCATGGTCTGAAATTCTCTCAAAATCGCCTATGGAATGGAGCAGACAGGAAACAGTCCTGCTGTCGTCCATGGTAAGGCTTCGTCCCGAGAGCTTTACCAGATAGGTTCCCGTAATGTCCTCGTATTTATCTATCATATCCTCATTGTCAAGTATCATCTGAGCCTGATCCTTATCGAAATTCTTGTAAAGATCGATAGCAAGGGAGATGGTAGTCTTGGCAAGGGAAGCCATTCTGTTTGTAACGTTGCGGCACTGCTCGATAGCCACACCGGGGGTGTTCAGGAAACGGTCGTCCAGAAGCACAAGATTTTCCGCAGGCTCTTTCTGTTCGTCTCTGATGGTGAGATATGCCAGCTTCTCGAGAATACTTGTAAAGGGAAGCAGCACAAGTGTGGTCCCGATATTAAATATGGTATGCACAATGGCAACAGAAACGCTTGTGACCTCCATATCCGCAAAGGTAAAGTGGATAAAAGAGTCAAGAGTGTAATAGCAAACAAGAGCAAGAACTGTACCGATAATATTGAAGTAAAGGTGAACTGCGGCAACCCGCTTTGCGCTTTTGTTTGCACCCGCAGAGGAGATGATAGCGGTAACGCAGGTGCCGATATTCTGACCGAGAATAATGGGGAGAGCCGCGCCGAAGGTGATAAGACCCGAATTTGAAAGGGTCTGGAGCATACCCACCGAAGCCGCCGAGGACTGAATGACCGCTGTGATTATAGCACCCACCAGAACGCCCAGAACGGGATTTTTAAACAAAGTCATAAGGCTTGCGAACCTTTCAGATTCGCTGAGGGGCTCAACGGATTCGCCCATAGTGACCATGCCCCACATGAGAAGTCCGAAGCCGATAAGGATACCGCCCACGTCTTTTTTCTTTCCGTCCTTGGAAGCCATTCGCATTACGACTCCCACAAGAGCGAAGAGGGGAGCAAAATTCTTTGGCTTGCAGAACTGGATAAACAGGCTGTCACCCTCGAGACCTGTAAGGCTCAGTATCCATGTAGTAACGGTGGTACCGATATTTGCACCCATGATTATGGAAATAGCCTGTGAAAGGCGCATGATGCCCGAGTTAACAAAGCCCACCAGCATGACTGTGGTTGCCGAGGAGGACTGCACCACCGCAGTAACAAGAATACCCAAAAGCAGCCCTTTGAAGCGGTTGGAGGTAAGCTTTTCAAAGATCTGTTCAAGCTTGCCGCCTGCTAATTTTTCCAGCTTGTCGCTCATCAGATTCATGCCGTAGAGGAACATGGCGAGACCGCCGAACAGGTGGATGACATTGAAAATGGTCATACTTTTGCTCAATCCTTTCACATAGCTCCGTGAAACATTACGGAGCCTTTCGGGTTTTCTGCCCGAGCTTTTCATAATACTATTTTTCGCTATACAAAATTATTTTATCATAAATAGATGAATTTCAAAATCATATATTATGAAAATTGCGTGAAATACTTTACCTAAATTTAATTTTGAAAAGTATGATTTCATTGTATCATAGGGATTTATGGTGAAATATAAAGTGAATTAAGCAGAGTATGTAAAATAATTGTTAATTGTATGTAAAAAAACAAATATAAAAAAGGACTGCGATCTCGGAAATGAGACAGCAGTCCTTTTGAGTTATGTAATTTATTATGATTTTCTGAGCTTGAAGCCGCCTACCAGCTTCTTGAGAATGAGAGCCTGACCCGAAAGCTCTTCGGAAGCAGCGGCACTTTCCACTGCGGTAGCGGAGTTTGTCTGAACAACGCCCGAGATCTGCTCCATGCCCTGAGTTACCTGAGCGATCATATCCGCCTGAACGGAGCTTGCCTCGGCGATCTGAGCCACAATGCTTCTGACCTCCTCGGAACGCTTTGCCACGTCGGAAACTGCACGGGCGGTCTGCTCGGTGATGCCTGTACCGTTTTCCACAGCGCTGATTGCTCTTTCAATGAGAACGGTAGTCTCCTGAGCTGCGTCGGAGGACTTGGAAGCAAGGTTTCTTACCTCGTCGGCAACAACTGCAAAGCCCTTGCCTGCTTCGCCTGCTCTTGCAGCCTCAACAGCCGCATTGAGAGCAAGAATATTTGTCTGGAAAGCAATATCTTCAATAGCCTTGATTATCCTGCTGATCTCGTCGGATGCTTCGCTGATGTCACGCATAGCCTCGGTGAGTCTGTCCATGTATCTTGAAGCCTCGTTAATGTATTCTGAGGATTCCTCTGCAAGCCGCTTTCCGTCTGCGCAGTGAGCTGTAGTGTCGGAAACCTTGTCGGAAATGGTGTGAATTGTGGAGGTGAGCTGCTCAATGGAGGAAGCCTGCTCCGTAGCACCCTGAGAAAGGCTCTGTGCGCCGCCCGATACCTGATCCGAGCCGCCGGAAACCTGATCTGCGGAGGTGTTTATCTGATAAAGGGTGTGGCTGAGTTTTCTGTTGATCTCAGTCACAGAATCAATAAGAACGTGGAAATCGCCCTTGTAAACGCCCTCGCCGCAGGAGGAATTAACGTTGAAATCGCCGTTTGCCATGGAGCTGAGCATACTGCCTATATCGCCCATAATGCTGTTAAGATCGCCTACCAGACGCTCTGTTGCGTCGGCAAGCACCTTTGTCTCGTCCTGAGTATTAACATGGGGAACGGGGCTTGAAAGGTCGCCCTCGGAAAGGAGCTTTATTCTCTCTGCGCAAAGTGCCACGGGATCGCCTATCTTGTTACCCATTCTGCCCGAGTTGATGGTCGTGATGACAGCAGCCATAACTACCAGAACAATGGTTATTACCATACAAATAACAGTTGTTCTCATGAAATCCATAGAAGGAGCGGATACAGCCACAGACCAGCCGTTTTCTCCTTCAATGGGAGCGTAACCGATAATGGTGGACTGACCATTTGCTTTTATGGTAGCAGAGCCTGTCTCTCCTGCGATCATTTTCTTATGAACATCGGCAAGCTCTTTATATTCGGTACGCTCCTGAGACAAGGTGATAAGGTTCTGCTGCTTTGCAACAACTTCGCTGTCCACGTCTGCAATTACCGTTCCGTCTTTGCCGAGAACGTAAGCGACGCTGTTCTCGCTGATAACAAGATCTCTTACGATGTCATTGAGAAATTCCTCATGGGGAACGAAATAAACGCAGCCCACAGCCTTTTTGCCCGCAACGCCGTTATCCCAGATGGGAGCGGCAACGATGATAGCCATTTTTCCCGTAGACTTGGCAAGAGTAGGCTCGGTAATAGTTGTCTTGCCGTTCATAGCGTTCTTGAAATATGCTCTGTCGCTGTAATCAATACCGTTGGAGCCCATGCCGTCGGCATTGATTGCGCAGCCTCTGTCCATAACGCTGTACTGAGCGACCTTCATATCTATTATCTCCTGCTTGCGCTTGTCGGAGGTACCCGGATCGGAAAGCTCGGTGTTGCAGCCTGCCTCAGAAGTTATGGTAAGGAAATACTCCAGCTCCCATTTCACTCTCTGAGCGGCAAGCTCCGCCGCCTCCTTCATATTGTCCTGCGCAAGCTTCGTTGCAGAATAATTGTTTGAAGTGCAGCAGAATATTCCTAAGATAACAAGGGGGATCATTACTATCATCAGGGTGACAATAATGATATGTTTCTTTATTGATTTGATAGGATTCATTGCTCCATACCTCTTTTATATATATTTACAGTAATAATACCATATTTCTACATAAAAAACAAGACTTTAGATCAAATTTCTCTACAATTGTTAATAAAATCAATAATCTATTGTACAAGCCGTACAATAAAAATGGTTTATATCAGTTTTTTCATATCGCAGGGTATTTCTGATGACAGGGAAATTTCCCGTCCGCTTACGGGATGGAAAAAGTACATCTCGCCGCAGTGGAGAGCCTGCCTGTTCATATCCTGCATATCTCCGCCGTAAAGCATATCTCCCGCCAGAGGAAAGCCTGCAGCGCTCAGATGGGTCCTTATCTGATGAGTACGTCCTGTTTCAAGGATTATTCTGAGCAGGGTGTATTTTTCGTTCCCATCAATGGGAAAAACATTTGTAACAGCCCGTTTGCCGTCCTCCCTCACAGTCCGTTTTATGGCAGAGCCTTCTTCTCTGCCGATGGGCATATCTATCCTCATTGGAGCTGAAAATTTTCCGCAGCATACGGCATAATAGACCTTTTTAATTTTTTCATGGGGGATATTTGCTCCCAGCCTGCTTTTCGCCGCAAGGCAAAGCCCCGAGGTATCCTTGTCGAGCCTGTTCACAGCCCGAAACGTCTTGTCGGGAAATCGGGCTGCAAAGGCGTTTGCCAGAGTATCGCCGTAATGCCCTGACGACTGATGAACGGGAACTCCGCAGGGCTTGTCATAGCATATCATATCCTCGTCCTCATAGACAACGGGGATAATAAGCCGTGGATTTGGCAGTGTGCTGCCGCCGCTTTCGGAAATGCGGAGAATTATTCTGTCCCCCGCATGAAGAATATCCACCGACCTGCACAGTACCCCGTTTCGGGTAATGCCGTCAGGGGTGCGCTTTAATAAGATAAGCGTGCGGCGGGATATTCCCTTTTTGCGAAGGAATCGCTCAAGGGAAATGTCATTTTCATTGCAGAAAAGCTCAAGTATCCTTTCTATCAGGCTCACCCCTTTTCAGATATCTGTCCCTTGCAGCGAGCCATGAAGCAAATTTGCCTGCAGCGTTCTTTTTATCGTAAATTATCCTCAGAGCCTGCTCAAGCGCCGTACATGACCTCTTCGCCTCACGGGCGGAAATACCGCCGCCGAACCGTGACTTCATGGCAGTGCTTACCACCGTCTCCGTAAGGCTTCTTGGAATATCAAGGACCTCAAGGCGGTCTGCAAGCTCCTCGGGAACATTATCCTCTCCCGAGGAGATAAGCAGCAGCCTGTACATATCCGCCGCCGCCCTGTCGGGAGCATTTGAAAGCCGCCTGTGCCTTGCATAAAACACCGCCTGCCTTCCCCCCATGGGAATGAATACAATTATTGCGGCGGCAATTATTATAAGAATAATACGTCCTGCACCGCCCGAGGCTTCTTCTCTCGTGACAAGCTCCTCACCAAAGCTGCTCTGCTCGGTTTCGGAGATGTCGGATATGGCACTGCTTTCCGCAATGCCCTCATTGCCGTAGGAAACAGCCGTTCCTATTTCCGCTGTGCCGTTATCAGCCGTTTCGGTAATATCCTCATAAATAACGGAGGTGTCGGTGACTTTACTTTCGGAGGGAGCTTCCGCTGCTGTTTCCGAAATATCCTCCTCTGCCGTTACCGTTTCGGTAAGTTCCGTCTCCGATGGAACGGTTGCAGAAGCGGGATTTTCGGAATACACGGGTGCCTCGGTGGAAACGGAGGTGATCTCCGAGGCGGGAGGCTCTTCAAAGCCGTTTCCTAAGCTCTCAGGCTCGGTTATCATATTTCCGTAGCCCGGAGTAGATTCAAAGGACAGCCAGCCGAAGCCGTCCACATATACCTCCGCCCATGCGTGAGCCCTGCTGTCGGGAACGCTTACGGTGGTGTAGCCGTCTGTTTCGGGAAATTCCGCAATATCCTCAGCCTTTATAACAAATCCCTCGCAGTATCTTGCAGGGATACCCATGCTTCTGCACAGCAGAACTGCCGCCGAAGCAAAATGGGTGCAGCTTCCCTTTTTGTTGTCCTCAAGGAACCATTGTGCAAAGTCCGCACCGAAGGGCTTTTTTCCAGAATCAAGGGAATATTGGCAGCGCCTTGCCAGCTCTCTGCGGATATATATCAGGGTATCGGTCTGTGAGCCACCCTGAAAATCCTTGAAGAAATCCTCCGAGGCGGTAAATGACGGGGGAACGTCGAGACAATATCTGTATGCATATTCACGCATTTTCAGCTCATCAGCGGCAAGCTCCGCATCAAGTGAAGCGTTAAACGCCGAGGAAAGGATAACGCTGCGCCAGTCACCCTCGGGAAAATAAACACCGTAACGCCGCCTTACACCGTCCGTTTCAAGCAGACCTGCGCCGTTTATGGGGAAGTATCTCACTCCTGCGCTGATACCCACATTTCGTGTGATAACGTCCTTGGCTCTGAGATCACCGAAGCCGTCAAGCTGCTTTAATATCCTTCCGCTCAAAAATTCGGGAGAGGTGAGATTTGATTCAAGTCTGGGGAGAGCTTCTCCCTTGCCCCATTCCGAGCCAGTGTAGCTTACTCCCGTGAAGCCCTTGAGATACAGCCCTTCGCAGTCCGAAGGAAGAGTTACCTCAAGCATATTTTTACCCGAAAATTTTACGCTTTCGGTGCTGCCGAGCTTTCCGTCATGGGTGAGCCTGCCCTTGTTTTCGGAGAAAAACCTGCTGCGCAGATCGCCCATCAGCTTATCCCATGAAAAGTCCTGCATATAGATAACAACGCCGTTTCTGAATTCCTTTACCGAGTCGGGACGCTTGAAATCAACGGCGTTTACATATAAATTTGCTCCTGCAAAGCTCAGCAGCATAATTACCGCCGCCGCAATTCCGCTCTGAGCGCTCGCCTTGGAAAATATCCGCTCTGCGCCCTTGCCGCTGAAGCTGCCGAGCCTTGCGATATCCGCTGCCGCCGCACCGCACATACCTGCAATAAGCACACCGAAAATAAAATAATTCGGCACAAGCCCGAAATAAAGGCATAGCTCGGGCAGAGGGAATACCGAGCAGATGAAAATAAGAATGTTCGGCGATCTGACAAGGCTGCAGGTTCCCAGAGTGATCAGTGCAATAACGAATATTGCCGCAATTTTTGCGCAATATTCGTTCTGAACGTATTTCCCGTCAAGATAGAAAAATTCCGAAAGAAAATAAAAGGGCTTTTCCGAATACTGCTCAAAGACGCAGCCCATAAATCCGTTTGCAAGGTACCGGAAGCCTCTTACAAGGATAGGAAATTTGATCGCAGCAAAGGCGGCAAGTCCTCCTGTGAGTATGACTGCCGCAGCTCGTGAGGCTTTCGGAAAACGGTCATGCAGTCCGAAAACCAATGAAAATACCACGAAGCAGATGAGGCAGACAGCGGTGGCAAAGCCTTTTGGAAGAATTAAAGTACCTGCCTTTTCGCAGGCGGTGATAAAGGTAAAGACCGAGCCGAAAAGACCGCACAGGGAAACAAGGCTCAGCATTATACTATATATTGTCCGAAGCCTGTTAACTTCGACGTGCATACCCGCAGAAACGCTTAACGGAAAGGCTTCACTGCCCCTGCGGAGCTTTGTGTTATTCAATTTCATAGCTCCGCCTCCCGAAATAGTTTATGGGGTTTACTGATAATTTTCCGACAGATCGCAGCAGATAAAGCCCTTTCTGCTTTTGGCAGCAGGGATGTCCGCTCCGCAGAGAGCCTTTGCGGCAGCGAAATAATCCGAGCCGCAGCTAAGCTCCATGGCGTATAATTCTTCCTGCTCCGTTCCAGAAAGCACAGGCAGACCGAAGGTATCCTGTTCCGAGGGAGCGGCAATGTAAACCTCCGCATTTTCCGCGCAAAGGTAATATGCCACGCTCATAAGCCGTTCAAGCGCTCTGTCCCGTTCATCTGGGGAATCGGATGTAAGATCGGCGGTAAGAAGAAATCTTGAAGCGCCGCTTACGCTTAATATTTTCACAATATCCCTGTCAAATCTTGCGCTCAGCTTATAATGCATAAGGCTCAGCCTGTCTCCGGGGAGAAAATCCCTGAATCCGCAGACGTCCCCGGGAACGCCGTTCCCACGTTCCCTGAAAATATCCGTATCATTATGATGCGTTTCGGGGGGGCGGGCGGCAAGCTCCCTTGCTTCATCCATATAATGTTCCCTGAGCTTGGGGATAATAAACAGGGAGCAATGGAGCTTCCTTTTGCAAACTTTAGCAGAAAAAAGCCGCAGCAGATCGTATATTTTTACACTTTCCACCGTAATATCCGTCCTGCAGCAGTGCTCCGAGCCGAAGCTGAGAGTAACTGTCTGAGTCTGAAGGGCGGGAACGGGAACAGTCACAGTGGTGATATTGACCGTTTCCGAGGGATAGCAGACGGATCTTATCCGAAGCCTTGCGCCGCACAGGGGAAAAACCGAATTATTGGTTATCCGGAAGGCAATTTCACAAGGCTCGCCCCGAAATGAGGAGATCTGCTCAGCCTTAACGGAGCATCTTAAAAACAATGCGCTGATAATAAGCTGCAAAAGCATGATAACAGGCAGGATAAGAAGCGAAACAAGGAGTATAAACGAAAGGTTATCGGCAAACAGCAGATAGAATGCTGCTGCGCCGATAAGGATAAAAATATATAGAGCTCTTGTCATAGCTTTTTCCTTTTACAGCTTTGGAGCGGAAACGGAGCCGCAGATATTTTCAAGAATACGTCTCGTTTCGCCTTCATCGGGCAGCTTGCCCCTGACCCTTGCGGGAATTACTCGGTGGGCGCACACATCGGTGTAAACATAGGAAACGTCCGAGGGGATAACATAGCCCCTGCCGTTGAACATTGCCGACGCCTTTGCCATTGCCGTCACTGATAGTGAACCTCTGGGGCTGACGCCCAGCTCAAGGCGGGGGTCGTTTCTTGTAGCCGCCGAAAGCCTTGCGATATAGTCAAAGATCTCATCGCTCACAAATATCCTGTCCGCCGTAATTCTCAGCTCTCGAAGATCATCTGCTGTCATTACGGGATTTACCTCGGGAAGCTCGGTTTTGGAGGATTTTGCTTTAAGGATAGCTGCCTCGTCCGATGTTTTGGGATATCCCATTGTAAGGCGAATCATAAATCTGTCCAGCTGGCTTTCGGGCAGGTTCTGAGTGCCTGCGGAACCGCAGGGATTCTGGGTAGCGAGAACTATAAACGGATCGGGCAGCTGCCTTGTAACGCTGTCCACCGTAACAGATCTTTCCTCCATAGCTTCAAGAAGAGCAGACTGGGTCTTGCTGGAGGTGCGGTTTATCTCATCGGCTAAGAAGAGATTGCAGAAAACAGCTCCCGCCTTGAACTCAAATTCGCCTGTGGAGCGGTTGGGTATATAAAAGCCCGTTACGTCCGCAGGCATAACATCGGAGGTGAACTGCATACGGTTATATCTGAGCGACAGCGCTTTGGAAAATGCCACTGCCATAGTGGTTTTTCCCACTCCGGGGATATCCTCAAGAAGGATATGTCCCCCTGCGCAGGCGGTCATCAGTATCTTTATAATGATCTCATCCTTGCCGATAACAGATCTTCTGATCTCGTCAGCGGCATTTTTCAGCAGAGAGATAAGCTTTTTGTTGATGTCCATTCTTTTAAACCCAGCCTTATAATATATTTGCGACAGCAAAGCGGCAAGAGTGAAGCTCCCGCCGCCTGATAGATATTTTTAGTGTTTTTTCAGCATCAGCTCATGGAAAGGATAGCCATATCGCCGTTTGTGGCAAGACCCTCCTTGACATTTGCATCAGCAATGAGCTTGACAATGCTGCCCTTTGTTCTTCTGAGAGCAAGGTCAAACTCGGAAATTGCTTCCACGAATGCCTCGTCCTTGTCATCTGCAATGTATGTGGCAATAGTAATAAGCACCTTGATAGTATTGAAAAGGGTGTTGAAGAAAACGAAATTATCCCACAGGCTGGAGGTGCAGTCTGCATAGGGCATGCAGTATGTCCATACATAGTTTACCATTACCTGCTCGATGTAATGCTCTCTGCCCTTGAGGAAATCCTCGTAATAAGCCTTCTTCATGGGTCTGTAAATGCTTGCGTCAAACTTGAAATCCTTCATGGTGCGGTCGCTGTTCACAGCAGCGAATACCCTGTCAAGAAGATTATCGAGTTCCTCGGAAGGGGGAAGCGCACGGAGAAGAGAAAGACCGTCACAAAGGCTGTATGCAAAGTTGGGAGTAATGGATTCGAAATACTTCATAATATCGTCGTGGTGCTTGGGAACAGTCATATCGCGCAGGAATGCGGCAATATATTTATCCTGCTCCTCGCCCTCGGTCTTGTCAAGCATACCCTGAAGGGTCTTGTAGGCGTAGTTGAGCATAAGCATACGCTTTTCAAAAACGAAGTTTCTGTTCTGAAGTATCTGCATAGTGAGAACCTTGAAATTCCAGTAATGCTTGAGGTGAGGATATTTCTCAACCAGCCCTGCGCCCTGCTTTGCGAATTCCTCTTCATGCTCGGGCTTGAGGTTGGTCATTTTAAAGCTGAGAACGTCCGTAATGCTCATAAGTTTTCTGATAAGGGGCTTCTGAAAGATGGGGAATGCATATTCAATTGCGCTGGGAGATGTCAGCACGTTATACTGGATCTTCTCCTCAAGGGAATTATCCTCAGCAAGCTCCTGAAAATATGACGGTGTAATGATAGGATATGGCATTATATTTCCTCCAGTCCACAGCCGATGGGCTGCGGTTAATTTCAAAGTCAGGCTGTTTTTATCTGAAAACAGTACGTCCTAATCAGTATATCACACATTCAACAAAAAATCAATGCTTTTAGTAAAAAATACTATTTTTTGCACTAAAATTATTTCCCCGAATTGGCGATTCCGTATGAAAGGAGCATTAGGCTGTCTCCCAGATGAACGTTTTCCACAGCGATATCCTTGTATCTTGCGGTGAGATCGTAGTGAGAGAAATTCCAGAATGCCTTTATGCCGCAGCTTACAAGCATATCGGCACATTTCTCGGCAGACTCCTTGGGAATACAGAGAATGGCGATCTCGGGGTGTTCCCTGACAATAAATTTTTCAATATCTGTCATGGGGAGAATCCTGATTCCCGCCACAGTAAGCCCCGTTTTGTTCTCGTCACAGTCGAAGATACCTTTAAGCTCCATGCCGAATTTCTCAAAATCCATGTGAATGGCAATAGCCCTGCCAAGATTTCCCGCACCGATAAGCACAGCTCCCCGATGACCGTCAAGACCCAGTATACGTCCTATCTCCGAATGAAGCTCAGGCAGTGAGTATCCGCAGCCGGGCTGACCGAAGCCGCCGAAGCAGTTAAGGTCCTGCCTTATCTGAGAGGCAGTGAGAGACATCTGAGCCGCAAGATCGGCAGAAGATATCCTTGTTTTTCCCTGCTTTATAAGCTCGCCAATAAAGCGGTAATATCTGGGAAGCCTTTTTATTACCGAAGCGGAAATATCCTCTTTTTTAGCCATGCTTCAAAAACCGTTCCTTTATAAATAATGTGCCGAATAAACAGCGGGCAGCCGGGAGCAATGCTCCCAACCCCCGCAGAAAAATATCTTTGATCTGAATCACATCATAGCCGCAAGGCGCTTGTTTATCTCAAGGAGGAAGTCCTCGGTGTTCACCTTTCTCTTGTTCTCAAGGTGAGAGAGAACGTACAGATCGCCTGTCATAACGCCCTCTTCAATGGTATGAACAGTAGCCTTTTCAAGCTTCTCGGCATAATCGGAGAGAGCCTTGTTTCCGTCCAGCTCGCCTCTCTTTTTCAGTGCGCCCGACCATGCAAAGATGGTGGCAACGGAGTTTGTGGAGGTCTCCTCGCCCTTTAAGTGCTTGTAATAGTGGCGTGTAACAGTGCCGTGAGCAGCCTCATACTCATATACTCCGTCGGGAGAAACGAGAACGGAGGTCATCATGCCAAGGCTTCCGAATGCAGTCGCCACCATGTCGGACATAACATCGCCGTCATAGTTCTTGCACGCCCAGATATATCCGCCGTTTGAGCGTACAACTCTTGCCACAGCGTCATCAATGAGGGTGTAGAAATATTCAATTCCCGCAGCCTCAAATTTCTCCTTGTACTCGTTCTCGTATATCTCGGCAAAGATATCCTTGAAGCGGTGATCGTACTTCTTGGAGATGGTGTCCTTTGTAGCAAACCACAGGTCCTGCTTTGTGTCGAGAGCAAAGTTGAAGCAGGCTTTAGCAAAGCTTGCAATTGAATTGTCCTTGTTGTGAAGACCCTGGATAACGCCTGCGCTGTCCTTGAAATCGTAAATAAGGGAGCGTGTCTCATTGCCGTCTTTGTCGGTGCAAACCAGCTCGCATTTAGAGCCTTCGTCCACCTTCATTTCGGTGTTCTTGTAAACATCGCCGTAAGCGTGACGGGCAATGGTTATGGGTTTTGTCCATGTGGGGAGCAGGGGAGTGATGCCCTTAACGATAATGGGCGCTCTGAAAACTGTGCCGTCAAGGATAGCTCTGATGGTTCCGTTGGGGGATTTCCACATCTCCTTGAGGTCATATTCGGTCATTCTCTGAGCGTTGGGGGTGATGGTAGCGCACTTTACAGCAACGCCGTATTTCTTTGTAGCCTCAGCAGAGTCAATTGTGACCTGATCGTTAGTCTCGTTTCT
>JAGBFZ010000327.1 GCA_018110855.1 Oscillospiraceae bacterium | reverse complement strand
CGTCTTTATCCATAGAACAATTGGTTATTAGTATAAGATCCGATACATTCCGAATTTTTTCAAGTCTTGCTGCTCCTAATTCATCGGGAGCAGTAAGACCATTTTTTGTTCATACCCCATTTTAACGCAGAAGTTGACAGTCGGCTCATCGGCTTCCAATGTTTCGATCTATCTGCCTATTGACAAAATAATAAATTCGTGTTATAATATATCAAATGATATATATCATTTGAAATATATAGTATGCTATCAAAAAGGAGATACAGCAATGCCGCCTAAACAAAAAATATCTAAGGAAGAGCTTTTGCAGTGTGCATATGAAATAATCCTCGAAAACGGCAGCGAAGCCCTGACCGTAAGGAGCCTTGCCGAACGTGCGGGCTGCTCTATCCAGCCTGTATTCAGCCGATTTGAAACGGCTTCGGCGTTAAAGGAGGAAGCCTTCGATTATGTATGCGCCGTCTGCGTAAAGGAAATTTCGGAGTATTCGGGAAATTCAGAAAATCTTGCAAAATCGTCGGAATGGGTGCTGCGATTAGCAATGGAACGCCCGAATCTATTCAAATTTCTCTACCTCTCCGACAGCTATAAAAGCAAAAATCTCCTTAATCAGATGTTAAGCTACAGCTGCAATATGGCAACACTTGAACGAATGACACAGCTGTACGGTCTTAGTCATGAACGCTGCCTTGATATTCTCCAAAGGAGCTTTCTTCTGCTGCACGGAACAGCTTCTATGATCTGCATAAACCATGTAGATTTCACACTTGAAGCAGGTCTTGACATTATGAAACGGACTGTTGCCGAAATGGTAAAAGCCGCAAAGGAGTAATAAAAATGAAACAGATCGGACTTATGCAAGCTATCAACGATACCCATAAGGCGGACAAAATGCCCCTTGAAAAACGACTTTTGCTGCAAAGAAAACGCCTTACGGAGCATATCGCATATGTCAAGGAAAACAGCCCGTTTTTCTCGGAATTGTACAGCGGCATATCCCCCGAAGTGCCCCTGAACGCTTTCCCCGTCACCAATAAGCTTATGCTTATGGAGCATTTCGACCGCTGGCACACCGACCCTGCCGTTACCCTTGAAAAGGTAAGGACGTTTATGACCGACACCGACAACGTAGGCAGAAAGCTGGACGGAAAATATCTTGTTTTCACCACCTCAGGCTCCACGGGAAACCCCTGTATCGTCCTTTATGATGACAACGCAATGAATGTTTCCTCCGCCATAGGGATAACAAGAAGCTTCTCGGACAGCGATGTGATGAAGCGTTTTATCAAGGCGGGCGGAAAATCAGCCGCCGTTTTTGCTGACAAGGGATTTTATCTCGGCTGCGGCTCGATAAGGTATCAGCTGCACAGAATGCCTTGGAAAAAGCGTCAGCTTATGATAGCCGATGTAAGAGATGCCCCCGAAAAGCTGAACGCTGCCCTGAACGCCTTTCAGCCCGCAATGCTCGGGATATATCCCACTGCTGCGGAGCTTCTGGCAGAGGAGCAGCTTTCGGGACGGCTGAAAATCAGCCCCGTGCTTATTATGACGGGCGGTGAATATCTGTCGGACGATGTGAGAAAGCATCTTTCAGAGGTGTTCAAATGCCACGTTCAGACAAATTATTCCTGCACCGAGGGCGGCACAATGGCGTGTGAATGTTCCGAAAAGCATTTTCATATCAACGATGATTGGATAATCATCGAAGCCGTTGACGAAAACAATGATCCCGTTTGCTTCGGTACACAGTCGGCGAAGATCCTGCTGACAAATCTGGCAAACAAAATATGCCCCATTATCCGATTTGAGATAACCGACAGAGTTATTCTCCATAACGACCCCTGTCCCTGCGGAAATGAAAGACCATGGCTTGAAATTGAGGGCAGAACGGACGATATTCTCACATTTTCAAACGGTGTGAAGATCGCTCCTCTTTCTGTTTATGCCATATTAAAAGAGGTTCACGGAATGAAGCGCTTTCAGCTTGTGCAGAAAAGCGGGGATGTTCTGGAGCTTCGCATTATCTCGGAGGATAAGCAGGGTGCATTTAAAGAGGCTTCTGCCGCTCTGACAAAATATTTATCGGAAAGAGGGGTCAATGCAGAGATAATTCTGTCGGAAAATGAGCCGTCGGCAAACCCTCTCAGCGGAAAATTCAAGCATATTATCTGCAGCTTATAATACTGATAACCAATTAAGCTATGGACAAAATACGATGGCTATGATATACCGTCTTTATCCACAGAACAATTGCTCGGTTTATCTGTACAAAAACATGATTAAAGACTGTGCGGTATGACGAGATTTTTTATAGTTAACAGAAGTGATATAATGAGCTCTCTGCTTTCGCCGCTGCCTTGTTCAGCTGATAAAAACTATGCTTCAGAAGGAGACTGACAATGTACAGGATTTTGATAATAGAGGACGACCGCACCATTGCAGGCGCTGTGAAAAGCCATCTTGAAAAATGGGGCTTTGAAGCAAAATGCACCGAGAATTTCAAGGATATAATGAGCGAATTTTCCGAGTATTCTCCTCATCTGGTGCTTATGGATATCGGTCTGCCCTTTTACAACGGGTTTTACTGGTGTTCAGAAATTCGAAGGCTCTCAAAGGTGCCCGTTGTTTTTCTGTCATCGGCTTCGGACAATATGAATATCGTAATGGCGATGAATATGGGCGGCGATGATTTTATTGCAAAGCCCTTTGACCTGACCGTCCTTATGGCGAAAATTCAGGCGATACTGCGCTGCACATACGATTTCGGCTCCGAAACATCGGTTATTACCCATAAGGACGCAATGCTCAATATTTCCGACGCCACACTCAGCTTTAACGGTGAAAAAATTGATCTTACAAAGAACGAATACCGTATTTTGCTCACCCTGCTCGAAAACAAGCGCAAGGTAGTGAGCAGGGATTTCCTTATGAACAAGCTATGGGAGACTGACAGCTATGTTGATGAAAATACCCTGACAGTCAACGTGTCAAGGCTCAGAAAAAAGCTGGAAAAATCGGGGCTTTCGGATTTTATCGAAACAAGATCGGGAATGGGTTATATTGTGGAGTAATGTGTGAAAATCAAAGATTTTCACACCGAGTTTTGTTTTACGGACTGTCGTCCGTAAAACAAAACTCTCAAAAAGGGAATGATAAAAAAATGTTTTACGAATATATAATATCTCACAAGAAAAATATCATATGAAAAGCGAAAATTCGGGTGAGAAGCCGCCGAAGGCAAATTATGTTTTAGCGGTTTTGGGAGCGCTGATTCTCGGTGCGGCATATTTTATGGCGGTATATATAAAAGAGCCGCTGAGCGCTGTTTTTGCATTTTTTATTGCAGTGCTTATGGTCATTGCCGCAACCTATCTGCTGTTTATTTCGGGTTCGGTAGCAGTTTGCAGAGTTTTACAGAAAAATAAAAATTATTACTATAAAACAAACCATTTCATTTCCGTTTCTCAGATGGCATACAGAATGAAGCGAAACGGCGCAGGACTTGCTTCTATCTGCATTTTATCCACAATGGTGCTTGTAACTCTGTCCTCAACAATCTGCCTTTATATCGGCGAGGAGGATATGCTGAGAGATCGTTATCCGAGGAATATTATCCTTGACACATATTCTGTGGAGGAAGAAATGACAACTCTTACCCATAAGGCGGCAGAGGACGCTCTGGAAAAATTCGGCGAAACACCCAAAAATGTTCTTCATTACAGCTACCTTAATATTACGGGCGGATTTTCGGGCGATAGAGTCATACTTGACAGCAACAGGATATCAGAGCTTGAAAGCTCGTTTAACCCCGATATCCGTCAGATATTTTTCATGTCTCTTGCCGATTACAACAGACTTACGGGCAAAAACGAAACGCTGTCTGAGGGCGAGGCAATAATTTATACTGCAAAGGATCAATATAACTACAATACCATTACTCTTGACGAGTACGGTACCTTTGCGATAAAGAAAAGAGCAGAGGATTTTTCCGACTGCGGTACAGACGCAATGATAGGAATTCCCTCGGTATATCTTTTTGTAAAGGACGAGGCGGTAATAAAAGAGCTTTATGGGCTTCAGCTTGGGATATACGGACAGTATCATTCTATGATGCACGATTATTACGGCTTTGATCTTGACTGTGACGAGGATAAGCAGATAGAAATAAATTCGGAAATATTTGAAAGTATCAAGAAGCTCAAAGCGGAAAATCCCGTTATCTGGAGCGGCGTTTCCCTTAACTGTGCAGCAGGCGATAAGGCGGATTTTTATGCAATGTACGGCGGACTGTTTTTCCTTGGCATACTTCTCGGCTCGGTATTTATTGCCGCAGCTGTGCTGATAATGTACTACAAGCAGATATCCGAAGGCTTTGAGGATAAGTCGAAATTTGAGATACTCCAGAAGGTCGGAATGACAAAGGACGAGATACGAAGGAGCATAAATTCTCAGGTGCTGACCGTATTCTTTGCACCTCTTGCCGCAGCAGGCATTCATATGGCGTTTGCCTTCGGGATCGTTTCAAGGCTGCTTACGCTGTTCGGACTGACAGACGCAGGACTTTTTGCGGCGGTCACATTATGCTGCTTTATGCTGTTCGGGATCTTGTACACAGCGGTTTATCTTATCACATCGGGCAGCTATTACAAGATCGTCAGCGGATGATAATGCTTGCTGCAGTGCTTATACTAATAACCAATTAACCTATGGACAAAATACGGCGGCTATAATACGCCCACTCTGCGTCAAACTCCCTTGCCATGCATAAATGCCGCCTGCGGTCGTTTTCCTTGACCCCGACGTATTCTATCCACCGTCTTTAT
>JAGBFZ010000326.1 GCA_018110855.1 Oscillospiraceae bacterium | reverse complement strand
CTTTCCTCGCCTGAGTAGTTTACGGCGTTATTCACAAGATTGTAGATTATCTGGTCGAATTTGATAAGGTCTGCCTCGCCCCATGCTTCCTCGTCTGCACTGACGTAGAATTTATAGCCGTCACGCTCGGACAGAAGCGTATATCTTGTCATTATCTCTTTCAGTCGGCTGCCCACGCAGAACGGCTCCTTATTAAGCTCTGCGCTGCCGTTTTCAAGCTTGGTAAGGTCCATGATATCATTTACAAGAGCGGCAAGGCGGTCGCTTTCCTCGATGATTATCCCTAAATGCTCCGCTCTTTTTTCGGGGTCGTCTCCAGACAGGTCCCGTATCATTTCCGCATACGCCTTTACCATTGTAAGGGGAGTGCGGAGATCGTGGGAGATGTTTGCCATGAGGTCCCGGCGCATGGTGTCGATCTTGGTTATCTCATTTGATGCATAGTTCATCGTATCGGCAAGCTGCTCGGTCTCGGTATAGCCTCTGCCGTTGAATTTAACATTGTAATCTCCCTGCGCCAGCTTTTCCGCAGAGCGGGTTATGCGGACTATGGGCGTTGACACAAGCCTTGACAGGAATATGGATATTCCGAAGGCAAGCACCAGCATGGCAAGGCTTACCTGAAGCATCTGCACCTTGAGGATATCAACGGTGGATTCCAGCGGCTCAAGAGATGTATTAAGAAACAGATATCCCGAAGGCTTTTCCTTTGTTCCGATAAGCATGGCAAATATCAAGGTATTATTCTCAAATCGGGAGTTCTTTACCTCTGCGTAATATATCCCCGTAGGGCTTTCATACGCAAGCCTGCGGTATTTTTCAAGGGATGTTACCTTGCTGTGGAGAAGACAGTTTTTCTCAGTGATATCATAGGAATACACGCTCAGTCCGTAGCGGTCCTGTATCAGAACACAGGTCTCGTTATCATGGGCTATCCTGTCAAGAGAGTCGGTGGTGAAGCCGTCATCGCTCCATTGGTTCAGTATATAATTGGCGATAGATGTTATATCGCTGGTCTTTTCCGTGCGGTAGGTGGCTTCCAGAGAGAATGTGAAGGATATCCATATCATCACAAGGATACTGATTATGAAAATGGCGAAATATATCCATACCGTAAAGCGTATGCTGTGAACGCTTTTGAGCAGAGCCTGCTTTTTACTTTCCGCCATCGAACTTGTAGCCCATTCCTCTAAGTGTGATTATGAACTTGCGGTATTCTCCCAGAGAATTTCTCAGCATTTTGATATGGGTATCCACAGTGCGGTCATCGCCGTAAAAATCATAGCCCCAGACCTCTTCGAGCAGCTTTTCTCTTGACAGGGCAATCCCTTTGTTGCGCACAAGATAGAAAAGAAGGTCGTATTCCTTTGGTGTGAGGGCGGCGGGTACTCCGTCTACCTTCACAACTCTTCCGGACATATCTATTTCCAGTCCCTCAAAGATCAAGGTCTGCTTGTCTGCGGCAGAGTCTGCGGGGGCGCTGCGCTTTATAACGGCTCTTATCCTTGCAAGCAGCTCCTTTGGTGAAAAGGGCTTTGTAACATAATCGTCCACGCCTATCTCAAAGCCGAAGAGCTTGTCATATTCCTCGCCTCTTGCAGAGAGCATGATAACGGGGGTCTGCTTGGTCTTGCGTATCTCCTTTACTGCGGAGTAGCCGTCAAGCTTCGGCATCATTATATCCATTATAATAAGGTCAAAGTCCTCCTTGCGGCATATCTCCACCGCTTCCATTCCGTCTGCGGCTTCAACTGTCTCAAAGCCGTCAAATTTTGCGTATTCGCTGATAACGTTTCTGATGTTTTTCTCGTCGTCCACAATGAGTATCCTGTTTTTTTCCATTATAATCCCAACTTTCTCTTTTTTTGCGGGTCATATTTTTATTTATCTGTATTATAGCACAGGTTTGTGTATTTTTTGTGAAAAGTTGCGGAAAATGCATTGCATATCCATAATAATACAGGTCAGCTATCCTTATGGCAGCTGACCTGTGATAAAATATATTACCAGCCCATGGTTTCCTTTATCTGAGAGGTGAGCTTTTCTGCTGCCTTGGTGTGGGTCGCTTCGGTGGGATGCCAGTCTGCCGCATAGCCGTCATCGGGGCTCTGAACATCAAAGGACATTGCTGTTACCTTAGTATCTCCCGTTTCGGCGGAATAATTCTCCACTGCCTTTTCAACAAAGGGGTAAAGCTCATTTCCCATTATGCCAAGGGTGCATATTATCTGAGCCTCGGGGTTATGGGAGCGGATATCCTTTAAAAATTCTGCATATGCTTCGGTGTATTCCGCTGTTCTTTCCTCGATATTCTTGGTGTAGGAGCTGTCGTTGGTGCCCAGATTTACCACGATAACATCGGGGGTGTAGCCTGTGAAATCCCACTCAGCGGTATTGGCGGTCTTGCCCCTGAAGCCTGCATAGGAGAAGCCCAGCTTATCGTAATAACGGGGAATGGTCTGATTTGCCACCTTCTTCTTGCCGTCGGAATATCCCGAGATGATTCCGTAGCCGCTGATGGAAACCATGCTGTGGTCGGCGTTCAGATTCTGGGCGGTCTTATAGGCATAGGTCTTTGTCACATCCTCGGTGGTTGTGGAGAAGTGGTGATCCCTGTTCTCATCGTCAACGCCATAGCCGCAGGTGATGGAGTCTCCCACAAATTCTATGAAATGCTCCTTTTTCTCTGCGGGCTTTATATCTCCGCCCTCGACTGTAACAGACTTCACTGCACAGGTGGACATTGCTGTTTCGGAGAGCTTAATTATCCTGATATCGCAGTCGGCAGGGGTATCGCTTTCAAAGACGGTATAGGTCTCCTCGGCGTGGTCTATCATATCATCGACCACTCTTTCGCCGTTCACATAGATGGCTATTCTTGCCTGATTGTCCGTATTATCGGGCTTTTCGGCGTTGTCATCCCCTGCGATTACTACCTCCGCTTTTGTGCCGTTAAAGTTGAATTCGGCTCCCGAGCCTGAAAATGCAAGCCAGAGCATATCCTCGGTGAGCATGGTTCTGCCCAGCGGCTTTACGTTTTCGGCTGACGGAACGAAGGTCTTTACTGACGGCTCCGCTTCGGCAGCAGGAGCTTTTTCGCCTGTGCAGGCGGTCATGCTGAGAGTCATGCCCGCTGCGCATATGAGGGATAAGAGTTTTTGTAAATTCATTTCGGATATTTTCCTTTCATTGGAATTATTATATATCATATTGTAGCATTTATGGGGGTGACTGTCAAGATTTTTATGCTTATTCGGATCATTAATGCGGTACTTGAAAATATCCCTCTTGAAAAAAATTCCCGAATGTGGTAAAATACTTGTGAAGGAAGATCATTTCATAAAGGAGACGGGCATATGCCGAGAAATCACAGTAAGATCATTCTCGATCTGGAGTTCAATCCTGTGAGAGAGCCTGAGATACGGGAAAAAATGCGCAGCGAGATTATCGAGATAGGGGCTGTCATGCTCGATGATTCCCTCACCGAGATAGGCTCCTTTGACGAATACATAAAACCCCGGTACAACACTGTGGAGGACAAGATATCAAGGCTTACGGGCATTTCAAACGAACAGCTTGAGAGCTGCGGTGATTTTGATCTTGTTATGCACAGATTTATGGACTGGATAGGCGACAAGCCCTTTTCCCTTTATTCATGGAGCCTTACGGACATGAACGTTATGCTGGACGAGATAGATTTCAAATGCCCCGAGGACGAGAGCTATGACAGATTTTTTGTGAGATGGATAGATCTGCAGAAAATTTATCAGCGAATGATGGGCTTTTACAAATCTATGGGGCTGACAAATGCTCTTGGAAGCCTTGGGATATATTTTGACGGCACTGAGCACGGCGCTCTTGCAGATGCCCGCAACACTGCCGCTATTATGCGTGTTATGAGTGACGGGGAGAAGATGAAAAGCTATCGGAGCCGCTCTCATGTTACCTACAATACTTCCGAGTCATCGGGCTTTTCTCTCGGGAATATCACTATCAAGCGTAAGGATAAATGATATGTCTGCCGTGCTTTTTGAGTGCGGCTGCTTTTTTATTTGTGCGATATTCACAAACATATTTTCTGCATAATCTGCGATTAGTGCAAGGCTATGATTTTTTTCATGGGGTCTTGAAATGCTCCGTCTGTGTGGTATAATTTAAGTTGGCAGAGTATGCATACAAGCCGATAAAATTTAATAAAGATAAACGGTGCCCCGGCGGGCTGTTATTTCGGTTCGGTCCGGGGGTAAAAGGGAAGCAGGTGAGATTCCTGCGCGATCTCGTCACTGTGATAAGGGAATGAACAGGCTTGCTTTAATACTAATCTTTAGTATAATAAGCAGTCACTGACCTTTTAGGTCGGGAAGGCGTCTGTGAGTGTTGATCTTTAAGCCGGGAAACCTGCCGCTTGTCTGTACGGGGAATGTGCCGAAAAATCGGTATGATTCCCAAGATCACGAGGTATTGATCGTACGTTTTCAGGCACCGCCGAAAAATTATTTTACGGCGGGGTCTTGTTTGCTGTACCCTTCTTACGCTTCGTAGGAGGGGATTTTTTGTCAATGCCTCCGAATATTTTACGGAGGAATATTTTATGAGAAAAACTAATTCTATCATTGCAGCGATAATGGCTCTTTCGCTGCTCACCGCCTGCGGCGGAGGAAACGGTGGGGAAATAGCTTCCGAAACTGTATCCGAAACCATTTCCGAAACGGGTCTCTCTGAGGACAGCTCTCAGACCGAGGAGGCTTCTCAGGCAGAGGAGACTGTCCTGAGCGAGGAAACAGAAGCCGCTGAGGACGAAGAAAATTACGACACGGGGGACGCTTCATTGGATAACATCAGAAATCAGGACGATATAGGCGAAAACGAGCTTCTTGCGGTAAGCTTCGGCACAAGCTATAATGACAGCCGCCGTCTTACTGTGGGGGCTGTCGAGAATGATCTTGAAGCGGCATTTCCCGATTTTTCGGTAAGGCGGGGCTTTACATCAAATATCATTATCGACCATGTTCAGAGAAGAGACGGCGTGCTTATTGATGATATTGATGCTGCTCTTTCAAGGGCTGCGGACAACGGGGTGAAAAATCTTGTTATCCAGCCAACTCATCTTATGAACGGTATTGAATACGATGAGATCGTTGATAAGGCAGCGAATTACTCCGACGCATTCGAGAAGGTGGTTTTCGGTGAGCCGCTGCTTACGAGCGATGAGGATATCATCCGTGTTGTAAAGGCAATTACCGATGATACGGCAGAGTATAATGACGGTGAGACTGCTGTCTGCTTCATGGGTCACGGCACGGAGCATACCGCCAATGCCGTATATGAAAAAATGCAGAATGCACTTATCGACAGTGGCTTTGATAACTATTTCATAGGCACGGTTGAGGCAGCTCCTACGCTTGAGGACGTTATTGCTTCGGTGAAGGCGGGAGGTTACAAGAGGGTTATTCTTCAGCCCCTGATGGTGGTTGCGGGCGATCATGCCAACAACGATATGGCAGGCGATGAGGACGGCTCTTGGAAAAATGCTTTTGAAGCTGAGGGCTTTGAGGTGGTCTGCGTTATCAAGGGTTTAGGAGAGATCGAGGAAATTCGTCAGATATATGTGGATCATGCAAGGGCTGCCATTGATTCATTAAACTGATTATTTGGAATGTATGTTTTATACAAATAAAAATAAGAATATTTGTTCTGTTTTGCTATTGACATTTCGAAACTAATGTGCTATAATTTGTATGATGTTTCTCCCCGCTGTTTTTTCGGGGAGAAACAGCTTTTTGATTTTGAAAGGAAATTTGCTGTATGATGAAAATTACCGCTTTTTCTGTTATCCTCTTTTTGTTCCTTGCTATTCTTTCAGGCTGTGCAGGCAAGGGTGAGGATATTTCTGCTGAGACATCTGCCGATACATCAGCTTACGAGGAAGTCATAACAAGCACAAACGCTGTTGCCGAGGGAGTGGAGACTGTTCCCGACGGGCTTGTTATCCCCGAGGATATGGTTCCCGTATACGGTGACAGTCTGAAGGACGGGGAATATGATGTCAAGGTGGATTCAAGCTCGTCTATGTTTACCGTTACAGACTGCCGTCTGACAGTTATGGACGGAAAAATCACCGCCCGAATGACCATGGGCGGAACAGGCTATCTGTATGTTTTTATGGGCAGGGGCGAAAACGCTTCCGAGGATATGTTTATCCCCTTTGAGGAAAATCCCAACGGCACTCATTCGTTCACCGTTCCCGTTGAGGGGCTGGACATGGGTATTGACTGCGCCGCTTTCAGCAAAAAGAAGAAGAAATGGTACGACCGTACTCTTCTTTTCAGGAGTGACTCTCTTCCCATGGAGGCTTTTGCGGACGGGACTGCTGTTACTCCCGAGAGCCTTGGGCTTGCGGACGGGGAATACACTGTTGCCGTTTCCCTTGAGGGCGGCTCGGGCAGGGCGAAGATATCCTCTCCTGCAAGACTCACTGTTCAGGACGGAAAGGCTATGGCTGAGATCGTTTGGGGAAGCTCAAATTACGACTGCATGACTGTGGATGGGGTGAAATATTCCCCTGTGAATACGGAGGGAAATTCTGCGTTTATTATCCCTGTGGCGGCATTTGATCACAAGCTGCCCGTTTCTGCAAACACCACTGCTATGAGCACTCCTCATGAGATAGAATACACTCTTTTTTTTGATTCGGAGACAATTGAACAATGAGATGCTTCGTTAAGCTCGTTTTTATAATGCTGATATGCTGTATTCTTTCGGGGTGTTCCGAGAATAAATATCCCGATGTGGCTCCCTTTGAAAATGCTGTGCTTGTCGGGGAGATGGAGCTTTTATATGCAGAGCAGTTCGGTGTGGATTTTTACGAAAACGGCATTTCCCTTGTAAGCATTGCTGATGGGGGAAAATATCTTCTTGTTCCCGAGGGCGTGACTGCAAAGGGTGTTTCCGAGGATATCACTGTTATTTCTACGCCCTGCGAAAACATTTATCTTGCTGCTTCATCTGCCATGGACTCCTTTTTCGGTATCGGGGCTGATGGGAATATTTTTGCAACATCTACCCTTGAAAGGGACTGGTCGCTTCCCGAAGTGAGGGCGGCTATGGAAAATGAGGATATACTTTATGCGGGAAAATATTCAGCTCCCGATTATGAGCTGATACTTTCCGAGGGCTGCGATATTGCAATTGAATCTACCATGATATATCACAAGCCTGAGGTCATGGAGCAGCTTGAAAGGCTTGGTATTCCTGTTCTCACAGAGAGGTCAAGCTATGAAGCGCACCCTTTGGGGCGGCTTGAATGGATAAAGCTGTGGGGGCTTTTAACGGGCAGGTCGGAGGAAGCGGAAAGGATATTTGACAATCAGTCCGCTCTCCTTGACAGCGTTATTCAAAACGGGGAAACGGGGAAGCGGGCGGCGTTTTTTTACATCAGCTCAAACGGCAGTGCTGTTGTTCGAAAGCCGGGGGATTATGTTTCAAAAATGATAGAGCTTGGCGGGGGGGAATATATTTTCACTCCTGAGGACATGAACGTGGAGGAAAGCGCCATGTCAACCATGAATATGCAGTTTGAAGCGTTTTACTCAAA
This sequence comes from Oscillospiraceae bacterium, assembly GCA_018110855.1. Lineage (GTDB taxonomy): Bacteria > Bacillota > Clostridia > Oscillospirales > Ruminococcaceae > Huintestinicola. Next base: position 664 of record JAGBFZ010000326.1, on the reverse strand, counting down.
GGCTGCGGACGCTGACGTTATCATCTATAACAGTGCTATTGACGGCGGAATTGCGGATATTGACGGACTTCTTGACAAAAATAGCCTTTTTGAAGGCTTTAAGGCTGTAAAGTCGGGTGATGTCTGGTGTACGGACAAGAATATGTTTCAGCGGACAACAGGTGCGGCTGATGTGATTTACGAGCTTAACAGGATATTTTCGGGAACTGCCGATGATGAAATGGAGTATTTTTACAGGCTGAAATGATTATTTCTCAAAGGAGGGATTGGTATGAAAAAAAGGGCAGGACGGTATATTTTTTGCTATATTGCTTTATTTTTGCTGCTGATCCTTCTTTGCGGGGCAAGCATTTTTTCGGGGAGCGTGAGAATTTCCCTCAGTGAGGCAATGGACATTCTTTTCGGGGGCGCAAGGGGAAATGCTGCCGCCGATATCATTCTCTCCATTCGTCTGCCGAGGACATTGGCGGCGGCTGTGCTGGGAGGCGGGCTTGCTGTTTCGGGATATCTTTTGCAGACCTATTTTGCCAATCCAATTGCGGGACCCTTTGTGCTGGGTATTTCCTCGGGTGCGAAGCTTACGGTGGCTATGGCTATGATATTTCTCCTCCAAAGAGGGATCCCTCTTTCCTCATGGGCGCTTATCCTTTCCTCCTTTGCGGGT
>JAGBFZ010000325.1 GCA_018110855.1 Oscillospiraceae bacterium | reverse complement strand
GTTAAGCGTTCTGCAGTTGTTCCCGAAATGCTCACACATACCGGTCCTGCAAAGGTATTCGACTGTGAGGAGGACGCTCAGGCGGCTATTCTCGGCGGAAAGATCGAAGCAGGAGATGTTGTTGTTATCCGCTATGAGGGACCCAAGGGCGGACCCGGAATGAGAGAAATGCTCAATCCCACCTCCGCAATTCAGGGAATGGGTCTCGGCACCTCCGTTGCACTTATTACCGACGGACGTTTCAGCGGCGCATCAAGAGGAGCTTCCATCGGTCACGTTTCCCCCGAAGCTGCTGTTGGGGGCGTTATCGGAATTGTTAAGGACGGAGACAGCATTACCATTGATATCCCCAACTATAAGATCCAGCTGAACATCGACGACGCAGAGCTTGAGCGCAGAATGGCTGAGTTCAAGCCTAAGAAGAAAGAGCTTACAGGTTATCTCAAGAGATATGCGTCTCTCGTAACCTCGGGCGCACAGGGCGCAGTCCTCAAAAACGAATAATCGGAGAAATGATACATGAGCAAAACTGAAAGCGGCGCAAAAAAGGCAGGCAAGGCGCTGACTGCCGTTGTAATACTTATTCTTATAGCTGTTTTTGCCGCCTCCCGTTTTATAGGCGGTCAGACAACAGCTTTGGAAAAATACTGCGCCGCTGTGACATCGGGCAGCTTCAGTCAATATGTTAAAACGGTTTCTCCCGATGACCGCTATACAGCCGGCAGCGAAAGCGATTTCAAAGCCGCCTGCGAAAGCGGAATAAGGGGTCTCCCCCAGTTTTCTGAGCTTGAGACAACCGATAATATCAGCTCAAAGGTAAAAGTAAACGAACATAAAATGAACGGCAGCCTTACCGAATGGGTCTGCATCGCTGATATTGATTTTTTCGGCGGCGGAAGCAGCATTTCTTATGAAAATGTATCCGTAACAATGAACTTTTCGGGTGGAAAATGGATAATTATTTCAACAGAGCCAAGCGTTTTCTGACGTTTGGCTTTTTTTACGGAAGAAAAAATCTGACAAAATAATTTTCAATAGAGAAAGGGACTTATTATGTTATGAAGATCGACAGACTTATGGGGATAGTTTCTGTCCTGCTGCAAAAGGACAGGATAACCGCAGCGGAGCTTGCGGACAGATTCGAGGTATCGGCCAGAACGATTTACCGAGATATTGAAACAATAAGCATGGCAGGCATACCAATTACCGCATCAAGAGGAAAAAGTGGCGGCGTTTACATAATGAACAGCTTCAAAATTGACAAGACACTGCTGTCCTCGGAGGATATGCTTGCAATAATCTCGGGACTCAAAAGCCTTGACAGCGTTTGTGAATCGAAAAAATACCGTCAGCTTATGGATAAACTTAACGTATAAACGCCTCTGATATAAACAGCAGTATTATAATCGACCTGTCCATGTGGGACAAAACATCACTTGCACCAAAAATAGAGCTTATCAGATCGGCAATTGATAATGGAGAAAATATTTCATTCACATACTATTCGCCCGAACGCACCGAAGAACGCTGCATTGAGCCATACCGTCTGATTTTCCAATGGTCAAGCTGG
>JAGBFZ010000324.1 GCA_018110855.1 Oscillospiraceae bacterium | reverse complement strand
TTTTCATCAATTTTTATCTGACAAGCAGGCTCAGATACATATCAATAAGGCTTCCGTTCAGAAAGGCTGCTGCGGCAAGCCCAACAACAAGAAACGGACCGAAGGCAAATGCGTTTGACTGTTCGTTATCCTTGCTATTGACAGATCTCAGGATAACGCCGTAAATCGCTCCGAGTACAATGGCGATGAGTGCGGCTGAAACGGTGGCTTTTACACCGAACATCAGTCCTCCTGCAGCCATGAGGATTATATCTCCCATTCCAAAACCGTAAACAGGAGGCTGTTCCTTTATTTTAGCCTCAAGCGCTTCCTTTTTGGATATGAGAACGGAATAATTTCTGTCATCGGGAGATGTTCTTTTTATATTAGCCTTGATCCCCCGAAGAGATCTTCTGTCCTCGTCGGCAAAGGCTCTGTAAAAAAGGGGAGTTATCACAAAGCCGATTATGAAAAGCGGCAGGCTTACGAAAAACATTCCGATGATACCGTCTCTGAGATCAGTCTCGGGGAAGATGAGCAATGCTCCGTCGGAACCGTTTATAAAGCTCAGCACATGAGACGCCGCTGCAATAATAATAGTATAGATAAGTACCGACACGCACATTTCCTGAGTGTCAATGTCCTGAAAGCACAGCACGATAAGCCCCGAAAGAAACAGACACAGCATTACAGGATAAAGCCCGTAATTAAAAAAGCTCCAGCGCATGAACACCCCGAGAAATACAAGTCCCGTCATAAGCTCAACGATCATGTATCGGGGAGTGATCTTCGCTCCGCAGGCACGGCATTTTCCTCTCAGGATAAGCCAGCTGAATACGGGGATAAGATCGTACCTTTTGATCTGCGTTCCGCAGGTCATGCAGTGAGAATTGCTCTTCACAAGCGATTCGCCCTTTGGAAGCCTGTAAATACATACATTCAGAAAGCTTCCGATGGTTATTCCGAAAAGGAATACGAAAACATAGATGGTAACCGTCATCATGGTTTCCAGAGTTTCGATACTCAGGCTGCTCATTTTATCAGTCTCCTTTAAATGTGAAAAATCGTACCGCCTGCATTTTTCTGCGGCGTTACTAATAATATATTACCATAATCCGATTCTTTTTTCAAGCAAAAATGCGGTTTTCCCGCAAAAATATATCCCCGTTCGCTTTTCCCGCAGGAGGGCGGACGGTTTATCCCATTCGTCTGCGGAGAAGGAGAAATTTACACTTATGAAGAATGTTCCTATTGGCCAGTATATGGTGAACGAGGGGATCATTACCGATGAACAGCTTCAGGCTGCCCTCGACGCCAAGAAAAATGATAATACGCCCGGAAAATTTTTCGGAGATTATGTTGTTGAGCTGGGCTTTGTAACAGACGTTCAGTTCGGACAGGTTCTCGCAAGAAAGAATAATCTGACATTCGTTGACCTTGACGATCCCGAATTTGTCATTGACGTTGAAGCCGTTAAGAAGATCCCCGAGGCTCTTGCAAGAAAGCACACTATCATTGCCATAAAGATCACAGGTAAGCGTCTTACCGTTGCCTCCTACGACCCTGTTAACTTCTATATCTTCGAGGAGATCAAGGTCTCCACAGGTATGGACGTTGTTCCCGTGCTGGCAACAAAGGCTGCTATCACCAAGTCCATCGGCAAGATCTACTCCAATGCAAACGTAGGCAACGTTATCAGCTCCGTTGAGGATCAGTTC
>JAGBFZ010000031.1 GCA_018110855.1 Oscillospiraceae bacterium | reverse complement strand
GTCTCTCCCTTTTGCTTTGTGATGCTTTCATTATACATGGGAGAGACGGGGATTTCAATAGCTTTATGGGTAAGCTGTATTTTTTTGGGGGTGAAATGCAAATTAGAGCGTCCGCACTGCTGCGAACGCTCTATGTATCAGTATTTCAGCTCGCTGCCACCGATAAACTCTCTTATCATTGACGCAGACGGAACATATTCGGGGGAAACGGGGTCAAGCTCCTGCAGGAATTTAAGTATCTCCTCACAGGCAGGGAAACGTGCAAGCTCCGAATCCTTCTGAGCGGTAAGTCCGTCAAGCAGGAAATTTCTGTAAACAGAAGCCTCATATGCGATAAATGTGTCTATATCGAAATCCGCGCGGGGCTTGTAGGGGGTTATATACAGATCCTCTCCTCTTGAAACGCTGGAGAACATTCTGAAGCTCTCCTCATACTGCCTTTTTCTGAACAGCTTATCACGGCAGAGACGGCGCATGAGCCTGATGTGTCTCGGGTGGAGAAGGCTGCCGTCTGCCGCCTTGAGCCTTGTGCGGACGGATACATACATACACATGGCAAATTTATGGGTGTCTCCCGTTACGGTGGGGTTTAATGCGTGTATTCCCTCGATTATGACAGTCTCGTTCTTTTTTCGTGCCATTTTAACAGTGCCGCTTCGTGACTGGGTGGTAAAATCAAAGCGGGGCATATCAAATTCCTCCCCTGCGGCAAGGAGACGGAGATGCTCGGAAAACAGGGGGATATCAAGGCGCAATGGAGATTCAAGATCGATGTTTCCCTCCTCATCACGGGGAAGCTCCTTTGCGCTTTCCTCATCTATTGGGAGAAAATAGTTATCCATTGAAAGGGTATGAGCCGCTCTGCCCTGCTCCCTGAGGCACTTTTCGAGTCTCAGTGCCGCAGAGGTCTTTCCCGAGCCTGACGGTCCCGAAAGCAGGATTATGGGCTTTTCGGAAAGAATTGCTCTCTGAGCCGCTTCTGCGATATATGCGGAATAGTTATCCTCGGATAGCTTTATGAGCTTTTCGGGGGTGTTTGCTTCACGGTTGATGGACGATATTGCTGCAAATTTTACCATGGTCGTTCCTCCCTTTTGTTCTTTAAAAAGCAGATGAATTAATTTAAAGAATAAATTAGTTTGCTCAGATATCATTATTTGTAAGTATCGCTGCAGAGGACTCCATAAGACTGCTGAACACTCCTGCACCCAGCCTTCTTGAGAGCTTCTTTCTTGCTTCGGCATATGCAGGGGCACGGGAGGACATATTGTGACAGTCACTGCCTATCGCCGCTACCCGTTCGCTTTTAAGGAGCCTTGCTGCAAGGCGGCAGGCGGGAGCGGAAAGTATGGATTCGCAGTTTATCTGTGCGGGAGCAATACTCAGCAGCTCAAAGAGAGTTTCCTCGTCCGCATATGCGGCGTATCTTTCAAGATGGGCGAGGACAGGTCTTACCCGTCCGCAGGCAGCAAGCCTTCTGAAGCTGTCCGTCAGGTCATTGGTGAGACGTGTATAGGGCAGCTCGATGAGGATATAGTTTGTATTGCCGATACAGAGCTTTTCAAGGTCGGGATCGTTTATGAGATCCTCGGTAAAATACACCTCTGCTCCGAGAATTATATCGGGAACATGGGTCATATGCTCGGCGGCAAGATATGCGCAAAGCTCGTTATACGCTTTGCTCCTGCGCTTTATAAATCCCTCTGCGCTCTCCTCATATTTATAGAAATGAGATGTTGACACAGCATGAGTCACGCCCTGCTCGTAAAGCTTGACAAGCATCTGCGCAGCGGTGCGGCAGTCGGCGGGACCGTCGTCAAGGGCAGGCAGAATGTGTGTATGAAAATCTATGATGCTGTCGGGCAGGTTATGCATATTACGAGGCTCCTTTCAGGGCTTTGTGCTGTGAATTATGCTTTATACAATATATTATACACGATTTATTTTGATATTTTTTGGATTGTCAACAAATGTTCTGTAAATTTCTCGGATATATTTGACATTTTTGATAAATGGGGGTATAATAAAAATATGTATTATTACCCGAAAGGAATGTTATAAAAATGAGCGAATGTTCACACAACTGCTCCTCCTGCGGTTCGGACTGCGCTGAGAGAAAATCTCCTCAGAGCTTTATCGAAAAGCTGGGCGAGGGCAGCAGCGTTAAAAAGGTCATCGGTATCGTCAGCGGCAAGGGCGGCGTAGGAAAATCTCTCGTTACGGGTCTTATGGCTTCTGAGTTTGCCAAAAAGGGACTGCGCACCGCTGTTCTTGACGCGGATATCACAGGTCCTTCCATTCCCAAAATGTTCGGCGTTTCCGAAAGAGCCACAGGCAGCGAAAAGGGGCTTATCCCCGTCCGCAGCAAGGGCGGCGTTGATATCATGAGCATAAATCTATTGCTTGAGAACCCCTCCGACCCCGTTATCTGGAGAGGCCCCGTTATTGCAGGGGTGGTAAAGCAGTTCTGGAACGAGGTAGTATGGCAGGACGTTGACTATATGTTCGTGGATATGCCTCCGGGAACGGGCGATGTGCCTCTTACCGTTTTCCAGTCAATTCCTCTTGACGGCGTTATTATCGTTACCTCCCCCCAGGACCTTGTTTCGATGATAGTGGGCAAGGCTGTGGGTATGGCTAATATGATGAATATCCCCATTCTCGGAATAGTGGAAAATATGAGCTATGCGGAATGTCCCGACTGCGGCAAAAAGCTCTATCTCTACGGCGAGAGCCATATTGACGAAATTGCCGCAGGATACGGTCTTAAAGTTCTCGGCAGACTTCCCATCGACCCCGCTATCTCCGCAAGCTGCGACAGGGGCGAGATCGAAGCTGTTGAGGATAAGTGGCTTTCCGAGGCAGTTATTGCCGTGGAAAACGCTCCCGCTTCCAAAAAAGAATAACCCCCTTCCCCGCTGTCATGCCTATACAAATATTTAACATTTGTATATTTCAAAATGGGCTTGACAGCGGGGGGGTTATAGGTTATAATAATATCATGGAATAATTTTTTGACAGGAACAGCGTGTTCTAATAGAATAACAGCGCAGCCCACATATCTTGCGTGATACGCTTTAAAAAACATTGAATATTGTTTTTTTTAAGCAATTTTTGCAAGATGTTCTGTGCAATTATTCGTTTTACTCTGTTTTGTTAAAAATATCATTAAAATAAAGGAGTTTTGAAGTATGGCACTTACAAAGAATCCCAACGTACTCAAGTGGGTAGACGAGATGATCGCTCTCACCAAGCCCGAAAAGGTTGTATGGATCGACGGCTCCAAGGAGCAGCTCGACGCTCTTACCGACGAGGTTTGCGCTCTCCCCGAGGGCAACAGAGACAAGATGTACAGACTTAATCAGGAGAAGCTCCCCGGCTGCCTGTATCACAGAACTCTCC
>JAGBFZ010000323.1 GCA_018110855.1 Oscillospiraceae bacterium | reverse complement strand
TAAACGACCTTGAGTCCGCTGGACTTTACAAGGTCGGTATGGATTCCCTGCTTGGAAACCTCCTCAAGATAATTGTCGATAACAGTCTGGGAAATATAGTTTATCATTCCGTCAGCAACAGCCTTTTCATAATCGGTGGTCTTTGCACCGCCGAACATGGGAACGTTGTTGATATTTTTAAGAACGATCTCCGCAGCGCCGAGAGTAAGCTGGCAGCCGTCAGCGCCATAAACCTTGTATCCGTTATACTTAGCGGGATTATGGGACGCAGTTATCATGATACCCGCATTGCACTTGTGCGCTCTTACCGCATAGGAGAGCATAGGAGTGGGCATAAGCTCGGTATAGATGTAAACCTTGATGCCGTTTGCAGCAAGAACGGAAGCAGCTTCCTTTGCAAAAACATCAGACTTGATGCGGCTGTCATAGGAAATTGCAACAGAAGGGCTCTTGAATGCCTCGTTAACATAATCAGCAAGACCCTGAGTAGCGCGTCTTACAGTATATACATTCATTCTGTAAGCGCCTGCACCAATAACGCCTCTGAGACCGCCTGTACCAAATTCAAGATCACGATAGAATCTGTCCTTGATAGCCTCATCATCGCCTTCAATGGACTTAAGCTCGGTCTGAAGATCGGGGTCGTCAACAGCCTTTTCGCACCAAAGAGAATAAAGCTCCTTTTCATTCATGTTTGATCACCTCATAAAATTTTTTTCAGAGAGTCTGAAATAATTATCAAAATTTATTATACCATATTATTCCCGATTTGCCAATAGGGAAAAACAGTATTTTTCATATTTTTAACATTCTTTTTCTGAGCCGGTTTGTTGTAACGATTATTACACAGATATTATGCTATACTGTAAATACAAAATCACGAAGGGAAATGATAGCAATGAAAAAAATCATCAAAATAACTGCAAAATATCCCCCCGCAGCGATACTGCTCATTATCGCAGATATTTGCATCACATCAAGATTTGCAGATATTGCCGCCGCAACCGAACCTCTGCCTGTGAAATATTACATTGTCCTTTACGGTGCTATTCTGGCAGTTCTTCTTTTTATCGCAGGCTGGCTGACAGCAGCAGACGCTGTAAATAAAAAAGAAGAGGAGCGGCGCAGAATGATACGCAGGAGAGCTGTCTATGCAAGCTATTCCCGTGAATTTTACGGCATTACCGAAAAGCAGTGATCAGAACATATTGTTTCTGATCTCCTTAGCGGCGTATCTGCCTTCAAGAGTCTGACCGGGGATATCGGGATGAAGTCCGTCACGAAGATATTTTCCCGTTCCGCCGATGACCTCGAATTTCTCGCAGATACCGCTGTTATGGAAGCAGTCGATGACCTGAGCGCTCATTCCGCCAGCGATCCTTTTCAGCACCTCAATAGTCTTTTCAACCTTGCGGTTATGTTCGGGAGTCGCAGTCTGAATGGGTGTCAGAACAAACACACGGCAAAGGGGATATTCCTCCATTATCCGCTGTATGCACCATCTTGCTGCTCCCGCCTCGTTGAAAAGGTCTATATTTTCATTATTCTCAAGGGATTTTCCCTCAAGAGCCTTTTCGGGATCTCCAAGGCACTCAAGAGCATCATTTGTACCCATTGCAAATGCAAAAACATCGGGAACGGGGAATTTTCCGCTTTTTACCTCCTCGATAAACCGCTGAATATGAACTACCGCGCAGTTGTTTGCTCTTTTCTGAAGCTCAAGGATATCATCTGTCTCTTCCCAGCCGTCACTGATACCCGCAAAATCGGGATCGGAATAATCCTGAGTTGTAACGCTTCCCGAAGAACAGGTCAGAGTCCTTTTGTACCAGACGGAGCTGCCAACGGCAACATTATGATGTGATGCCATTCCAAGCTCCTTAAAAACGTGATACGACCACTGCTCACCTGCTGTTATGCTGTCACCGTCCACTCCGAAATTAAGTGTTGAAAAATCCATAAAACATCACCTTTCTTGAAAGTATGTATAAAGCTGCGTTTAAAATGCTCGTCAGCTCATTATTTAATTGTCGTTATTTCTGATATAGGCAAAGCCTGCATCGAATAATGCGATCGTATCATTCCAGCGCACGGCTGCGCTTTCACTTCCAAGACAAACAATGATAAGCTCATGTCCGAACCTCTCCGCAGTTGCAACAACACAGTGTCCCGAATAATCGGTCATTCCCGTTTTCAGACCTGTGGCATAGGTATAGAAATAATCGTTATCAGGCTGAATAAGCTTGTTGGAATTATTCCAATAAATGTATTCACCCGAAAGGAATTCCAGCTCGCGGTAGGTCTTTTTTCCCGAAGCGGCAATTTCGGGATAATTCTTTGAATGAAGGGTCATTCGGAGCAGATCCATCGCTGTGGTGTAATGATTATCATCATGGAAACCATCAGGACAAGTGAAATTGGTGTTTTTACAGCCGATCTCCTTTATCTTTTCATTCATTTTATTAATAAATACATTCACAGCCTCATTTGCAGGAAGCTCCTCATTTTCGGCAATTATCCTTCCCGTAACAGCGGCAGCGCAGTAGGACGCGTCATTTCCCGATGGAAGCATAATAGCATCAAGTATCATTTCCCTGTCAAGCTCGCTGCCCACATTAAGATAAGCAAGACTTGACCCCGGCTGAACGAGAGACTGCTCGTCTCCTGCCTTGAAAACGGTATCGGGAGAGGAATACTCCATCATCACAGCGGCGGTCATAATTTTCGTGGTGCTTGCAGGATAGACCTTTTCTTCTGCATTCTTTGAGTAAAGCACCCGCCTGCCCTGAACGTCGTACATTACGCAGTTGGGGGTCTGTATTATCATATCAATGGGATAGCTGTCCTTCTGCTCAAAGATCTCATTTTCGATCTTCAGCTCTTCAAGGCGCTTCTCCTCTTCAAGCTCGCTCTGAGTGGGAAGAGCGGCAAGAACAGTGTATCCTGAAGCGTCAACCGTAAGCTCGGTGACGGTTTTTATCTGAGAAAGGGCAGAGGCAAGAAGCCATATTCCGCCGCATATAAGAACTACCAAAAGAAGCAGAGTAACACGAGCCCTGAAAATTCGTCTTTTTCTGGCAGCGACTCTCTCGGGACTGCTTTGTTTTGAGTTGTACATCAAGTCATTTCCTTTCAAAAAATGCCGCAAAAAATATATATCTGTAAATATATGATAACATAATCCCCGCCCATGCGCAATAGGCATTTTTCACTAATTTTTCTGTATGAATCATGCAATACTATTATGACGAAAAAACGCCATGCCCCGACATTTCCGGGCATGGCGCCAAAGCCTGTCTCTTATGACAGAGAAGAAATGTATTCGTTTATAGAGGTTTCAGCTGAAGCGGCGTTCTCACCAATTATGAAATATGCATAATTTCCGTCAGTTCCCACAATGGAAGCGGCAGCAAGCTCCTGATCCTTGGGGTACCATGCGTCCTGCTCTATCGCCTTGGTCTTTCTTGCCTCAAGATCAGCCTCGGCTGCAGAAACGTCATCTGCGTTGATGATAATAATTTCGCTCATTACCGCGCTGATGGGGCACTGCATTACGATCATTTCCTTATAATTCTCATTTGAGGGATCGAGAAGGAAAAATTCCTTGAGAATAGTTTCGTCAGTGACCTCCATCATTGCGGGCCACTCGCTTTCAGCAAACGCTTTTTCCACAGCAGGAAAAAGAGGATTGTCTGAAACAGTCTCATCGGGTATAACAGGCTCAACACCTTCATCAGAAGACACTTCCGTATCCTCGGGAAGAACCTCAAGAGGCTCGCTTTCATCGGGAAGAATATCCTCTTCGGTATTGGAAGCATCCTCCGAAACGGTTTCCGAGATCGTGGTCTCGGCAGCATTGGTTTCAGTCTCGCTTTCAGACTTGCTTCCGCCGCATGCCGCAAATGTCATTCCAACAGCAAGAAGAGCTGTAAGTATTGCGATCTTTTTTTTCATAAAATAATTCCTTTCTGATTTAGATCTATATAAATACGCCGTTCCCGACGTCATATAGATTATATCAGATTATCGGAAATAATCAAGCCCATTTTCGCAAAATTGATGTTTTAGTCATAATTTGTAACCAAGCTGTTATTATTAAGGAAATTTATGGATATATCAAAGCTCTATGTACTTTCCTTCCGCCTTTCCGTTTCCAACATAATACGCTCTGCGCTCGCTCACATTTATATATACCTCGATGCCTGCAAGCTTAACCTCGGGATGATCGGCTGCAAAAGCCTCCTTGCACTTCTGAACGATCTCACCGCTTCCGTAATTTGCACCGCAAAATTCGATAACCAGCTTTTCGGATACCAAAGCCTCTCCGGCGGCAGGCTTTGGCTCAGCTTTTGGGGAAACGCACTTTGCAGGACTTTTTACCTCGGGCTTTGCCTCTGCGGTCTCCTTTGCGTTTTTCTGAACAGCAGTTGTTTTTTCCTCCGGTTTCACTGTTTTTTCGGGTCCGGCATTTTTATCAGGAGCTTTTTCCTCAGTCTTTACAGTTTCAGCAGGTGCAGCCTGAACGGCAGCTTCCTTCACTTCTTTTGCAGTCAGATCAACTGCAGCAAATTTATTTGTTTTTTTATTAGCCATGACAGCTTACCTCCAAATATATTTTATTTACTGAATTATAACACATATACAAGGCTTTGTCAACAATTTATTTCAAAATTTCTCAAAAAACGATTTTAATATTACACCTCAAAGATTGACAGCCCGCTTAAAATAAAGTATAATTATATTACCCAATCTTATGGAGGCAAGAGATGATAAAAGTCAAAAGATCTACAAAACTGATCAGAATAATACTGATCTCATTGATAACCATTTTTATTGTTCTGAGCGCTGTCAGCTTTCCACTAAAAACGGTCATATATAAAATTTACACTGCAAAGGTCACAAAACCTGTCCGCATCGCTCAGGTCTCAGATCTGCACAGTAATTATTACGGAAAAAATATGCAAACTCTTCTGAATGCAATCGATGAACAGTCCCCTGACCTGGTCGTACTCACGGGAGATATTTTCGATGATAAATCGGATAACGAAAACACCCGTATTTTTCTGAAAGCAGTATCGAAAAAATATCCCTGCTTTTATGTTTCAGGCAACCACGAACACAGAAAAAGCCAATGGAAAGCCTTCAGAAAGGAAGCTGAGCAGATTGGAATTACCGTTCTTGAGGGAGAAAATGCAGAAATCATGGGGATAACCGTATGCGGAGCCTCTTCCACGGGAGACGGCAGACTAACTTTCGAAGAAAGCGTTAAGCAATGTGCTGAAAATACCGGCGATGGATTTAATATCCTGCTTGCCCATTATCCCGAGCAAATAAACTATTACCGTTCCTTTGGAAAATTCGACCTTGTCCTTTCGGGACACGCCCACGGCGGACAATGGCGCATCCCCTATCTTGTAAATGGTCTTTATGCTCCCGATCAGGGTTTATTTCCGAAATATGCAGGAGGACGATATGATTTTGAAAATGAAACTCTGATCGTCAGCAGGGGGCTTTCACGGACAAAAACCAAGATCCCCCGCATATTCAATAATCCCGAGCTTGTTATCATTGATATTATCCCCGAAAGCGAGGAACAGAATTGAACATTGCCCCTGTTAAAATAATAAAGATCACCGCAGGATCGGTTATCGCAGCTGCTCTGGCATATGCCCTTGAGCTTGATTACGCCGTTTCTGCCGGAATTATCTGTCTGCTCACCATTCAGGACACACGAAAAGAAACATTGAGGGTCACTCTGAAAAGGCTTGTGTCTTTCTGTGGAGTTACAGCACTCTGTGCAGCAATATTCGGTATTTTCAGCTTTGGTTTTATTCAGCTGGGAGCTTTGCTTGGATTATTTCTGATTTTATGCAGTATTCTTGATATGAACGAAGCCGTGGCAATGAACTGCGTTATTGCCACACATTATTTTGTTTCGGAAAATATATCCTTTGAAATGATCATAAATGAGCTTTCCCTTTTTGCTGTCGGAGCAGGTATCGGCGTGATACTGAACATCTTCGTGCCATCAGGTATCAGAAATATAAGGCGAATTCAAAATGAAACAGACGAAAGAATAAGAACAATAATAAAACGAATGTCTGTATATATCCTTCGTGAAGACAGAGACGACTATACGGGAAGCTGCTTTGAGGATACTGACCACCTCCTTGATGCTCTTCGCAGGGAAGCTGTGAAATATATCGGAAATTCCTTTGTGAACGAGAAGGATTATTTCTATAAATATGTAAACATGAGAATAGAGCAGTGCATCGTGCTGAAAAGGATATTTACCGATATAAAACGGCTTAGCTGCATTACTGTTTACGCCGAACCTATTTCGGGATTCCTGCTGAAAATGAGTGAGGAATTTGCTGAGGTAAATGACGCAGTCAGCCTCTTAGAAGATCTAAATGAATTGTTATCCCATTATTCGGCGGAAGAGCTTCCAAAAAGCCGGGAAGAATTTGAAAATCGAGCCTTACTTTTTCACATTCTCTGCGACCTTGATCTTTTCGTAACGCTCAAGGCAGAATTTGCCGAAAATCTTGACGAAAAAGAAAAAGAACGATACTGGAAATATTAATAAATTAATATTGACAATCATATACTTTTATGGTATAATTACAATATAAGATAAATCACCTGCAGATATAACATAATATTTTTAGGAGGAACAGGAAAATGAAAAAAATTATCGTTACAGATGATGAGCCTATGAATCTTAAAATGACAGAATTTTTATTAAAGAAAAACGGATTTGAAGTCATCACTGCTTCTTCGGGTCCTGAATGTCTGAATGCTGTAAAGGAAAACAAGCCCGATCTTATTTTGCTTGACCTTTTAATGCCCGAAATGAACGGATTTGAGACCTACGAAAGGCTGACAGCCTGCGAGGAGAGCAAAGATATTCCCGTTATTTTGCTCACCGCCGCCGAAGACAGCGAAACGCTTGAGAAAGCTGCCTCTTTGGGAATTTTTGCCTGCGTGGGCAAGCCGTTCAGACAGCCCGTTCTTATTGAAAATATCAATCGGGCATTAGGGATATAAATTCGCATCATATCATCACTCTGCCTAACATTATTAAGCATTATTAAGCAAAACAAGAGGAATAATATGCTGACAGAAGATATCAGAAAAGAACTGTTTGAAAATAGAGACGAGAAATTTCATACGTTTCAATCAAGGCTTATACCTAATATCCCTTCCGAGAGCATAATCGGTGTTAAAACCCCTGTTCTGAGAAATATGGCAAAGAAAATATATTCAGATGGAGCTGATGATTTTCTGTCGCAGCTGCCCCATAAATATTTCGAGGAAAATCAGCTTCATTTCTTTGTTCTGTCTCATATAAAGGATTATGAACTGTGCATAAAAAAGATTGAGGAATTTCTGCCCTATGTGGATAACTGGGCGAACTGCGATCAGGCAGCATTCAGGCTTTTTTCAAAGCATAAGGCTGAGCTGCTTGAAAAGATCAGAGAATGGATATCCTCAGAGCATACCTACACCGTCCGTTTTGCAGTAAAGCTGCTGATGCAGTTTTTCTTAGACGAGGATTTCAGCGATGAATATCCCAAAATGGCAGCAAATGTGTCCCATGAGGATTATTATGTCCGAATGATGATCGCATGGTATTTTGCCACCGCTCTTGCAAAGCAGTATGACAGCGTTATCCCTTATTTTGAAGAATGCAGGCTGGATGAGTGGATCCACAGAAAAGCCATTCAGAAGGCGATCGAAAGCTATCGTATATCCGACGAACATAAAGAATACCTGAGATCACTAAAATAATAACAGCGCCGCTTCGCAAGTCCGAAACGGCGCTGTTATTATTTATCAGCCTTGAAAAATTGTGATCTTGAAAACATCAATAGGAACGCCCGTGCTTCTGAACGCAACAAAGTCGATATCATCAGCAGTGAAGCCTGCCGCCTCAACCGCAGCCTTCATGGCTTCATACTCGAAAATCACTATTCCTTCGGAGCTGGAAGCGGCACTGACATCAACAGAGGAATCTCCTATTCTGATAACCATAGCCGCAGGGGTGATATTTTCGGGAGCAGATGCCTGTGAGGTGTATTCCGCAAGGAACAGGACCCCGTCAGTCAAAATAGCATTATCAATACCCTCAGCCGAAAGGGATATCTCAGCGGATATTCCATTGCCCATCGCAGCGGAGTGTTCAGGTTCAATAACGATCTCCTCAGCAAGTACATTTATTTCACTGCCAACAGCTTCTTCTGATGACGATTCGGATATCTCAGCACCATCGGAATTTTCGCTTATTTCCGAAACTGATTCTTCAGCCGATGTCTCGGGATAGGTCTCCGATCCTGAGATCTCAGAGATTATTTCCGAGGAAATCTCGGAAGAAAGATCCGTTTCGGAGGGCATTTCGGTTTCCGATATTTCTTCTGTAAGCTCCGCAGCTGTATCTTCTGAGACCACTGTTGTCATTTCGGGGATAGTCTCTGTCTGTTCCACACTGATAACAGGCTCATTATTCTGTCCCATGAAGAAAACAGCTCCGCCCACAGCAGCAACGGCTACAATAACGATTACCGCTATCAGACCTCCCTTTGATTTCTTTTCAGGCACAGGCGGGATATCGACCTTCTCGGGCTTGAACTCGGGCTGCTTTTCTTCTGTCTGAAGAATAACATCGTCATGCTTTTCGGACAGCTTTTCTTCGGAAGGCTGATCATTTTCCTTTTCAGAAGCCTTTTCCTTATGTATTTCCGGGTTTTCGGGAATACTTTCAGCTTTTGTATCTGCCTTTTCGGTATCAGCGGAAATATCATCAATCTTTTTGATAAAAGGAATGTCCTCCAGAACCTTTTCAGCCGCCATTTCAAGAACAGCAGCCTGCTCTTCGGGAGTAAGCTCGGCGGTATTGATATCGGGAAGTCCTTCAACAGGACCTTCCGCATAAGTATTGTTTTCATATTCCTTTATCTTCGGATCCTCTGCATTTGAGGATATCTCAAGTACAGGCGTGCCGCAGTGCGGACAGAATTTGCTGTTTTCAAAAAGCTCTCCACCGCAGTTAATACAATTTGCCATTGATCTGCACCTTTCCATAATTATCCCGTACAATAACAGGACATAATAAAACTGCTGTATAATCACACATATATTAATTATACAGCAGAATTTATTAAATTATCTATTACAGTGCATTATCCCATTGTAAAAAATCTTTGTGTCGCAGAATAAGTTTCCCCGGGAGCAAGTTCCTCATAGCCGCTCAGCTCTGCAGGCATATCAAGATTGGGAGCATTTACCTGTGCAGTCATTGGCTCGGGGCAGAAATAGTTCATAAATCCATTGTGATTCCAGATTATCCAGAATTTGTATTTTTCGTCCACCTCGTTGCATATCTTCTTTCCGCTGTCGGTATCGGTCATTATCGTGCCGTGGAATGGCTTGCCGTCAAGCGTCAGCGATCCTCCCGAATACATATCGTTGCAGATATCCTTTAATACAGGGCAGGTTCCCGAAACATACTGCTTGTCATAATCGGAAAGCTTTGCTCTCTTTCCTGTGGGAAGCCACTTGGATTTATTAAAGAGGATATGCTCCTCCGCAGGCACCTGAAGCCTGATATTTTCCTGAACTCCACCGTCAACAAAGGGTGCGTTGATGGTGGTGTGAGTTGCAACAGAAACAGGCATCATCTTATCCGACTGATTTTTAAGGGTAACTGTATGTGTAAGCCCCTTGTCGGAAAGCTCTATCTTTATCTGAACGGTGAATTTAACAGGGAAACAGCTGTAGAAAAAGTCCTTCTCATCATAAACATATTCGTTTACAACATAAGCGGTCTTGCCCTTAACAGCCATATCCTTGACAGTGTAAGCTCTTTTCTGAATAAAGCCATGAAGGTGATTTCCGAAGCGCTCCTCATTTACGGGGAAACGGTAAAGTGCGTCGGAAGTACGCAAAAGTCCGCTTTCAAAGCGGTTGGGAAGATAAAGAGTCGGCAGACCCCATATTTCGGGAGCGTTCATTATCTCGCCCATTGAAACACTGCCGTTATAGCGGAATATCTCCATTCCCCTTTTGTTGTCCCTGAAACGAAGGACATTTGATCCGAGACCGTGAGCAACAATTGCGTAATATCCTCCTGCTGCCAGCTCAACCACCTCTGCGCCCTTATGAATCGCTTTTCTTGCATAAAGCTCCATGATAAAATCTCCTTTTTAAGTATCGTATTTTCGTATTCTGAGGGGAATACCCATTTTCTCGGAAATTGCTTTGCTCTCGTTTATTTCCCTTTCGGAAATAACGTCAACAACAGTGAACATCACCTTTGGAATGAACCTTTTGCACTCCTCGGCAAAGCTCAGCATTGCTTCAAAGCTGTCCTCCCATTTGGGACGTGTGACCTTGTTGTAATCCTCACGATTTCCCGAATTAAGACTTATTGAAACAATATCCACAGCGCCTTTGAGCAGCGCTGCAGTGGGTCTGCCGTTTATCTTATCGCCAAGACCGTTGGTATTGAGCCTTATGGGGATCTCGGGAAAACGTTTTTTAAGCGCTTTACCGATATAAGAAACATCATCTGCTCTTTCCATCGGCTCGCCGTAGCCGCAGAAGACTATTTCCCCTATCTTCGTCATATCGAACCTTTCAAATTCGGCAAGAACTTCCTCACAGGTCGGCTCTCTTTCAAGCCAAAGGCTGTCGCTGCCGTATGCTCCGTCTCCGTTCTGACGGATACAGAAGGTACAGCTGCATGGACAGCGGTTTGTTAGGTTGATGTAAATATTGCCATGCACTGCATAGACAAATGTCAGGCTTTTCAATTTTATTCTTCTCTCTTTTTATTTTCTTATTTTCAGCGAAATATCAAACGCCTTTACCGAATGGGTTATTGCTCCGACCGAAATAATATCAACGCCCGTTTTTGCAACAGCGGCAACGGTGTCGATGCTGATATTTCCCGAAGCCTCAAGAACTGCCTTTCCGTCAGCTATCTTTACGCACTCGGCCATTTCCTCGGGAGTCATGTTATCAAGCATGATAACGTCAACATTGCAGCCGAGAGCTTCTTTTAACTCTTCCTTATTTCTGACCTCAACCTCTATCTTTGCCATATGACCTATCTTCTGCTTCAGAGCAGAAACTGCGCCTGTTATGGATCCGTAAGCGTCAATGTGATTATCCTTCAGCATAGCAGCATCGGAAAGATTATAGCGGTGATTTCTTCCTCCGCCTGCGGTAACTGCATATTTCTCAAGTGCGCGCAGTCCCGGGAGTGTTTTTCTTGTATCCACAATAGAAGCCTTAGTGCCTGCGCAGGCTTCAACCAGCTTGTTTGTTGCGGTGGCAACGCCCGACATATGCTGCAAAATATTGAGAGATGTCCTCTCAGCCTTGAGTATTGAACGGGTCTTTCCCTGCACTCTTGCGATAACATCGCCCTTATTGACCTTTTCACCGTCATGAATAAATATCTCGCATTTAACGGTGCTGTCAATAAAAGTAAACGTTCTTAGAGCGCATTCAATGCCTGCAAGAACACCCTCCGCCTTTGAAACAAATTCGGCGGTGGATATCTCCTCCTCGGGGATAAGCAGATCGGTAGCTAAGTCTATGTAATTTATATCCTCCGACAATGCCCTTTTAATAACATCATCCACATAAAAATCGGGTAACAGCATAATATGATCTTTCCTTTCAGATAAACTCAGTTAACGCAGTAATCAAGAGTTTCGCCGATACTTTCCGAAATAAGCAGATCGGCTCTTTCGTCATACTGCGTCTCGCTTTTATTGATAAGCACAAGCTTGTCTCCGTGATAATACTCGATAAGTCCGCTGGCAGGATAAACCGACAGGGACGTTCCTCCGATAATAAGGATATCGCAGTTCTCGATAGCCTCGATTGCGGCGTTAACCGTTTTCTGATCAAGCCCCTCCTGATACAGCACCACATCGGGCTTTAAAAGCCCCTCACACTTTGAGCACTGAGGAATATACGGCGAATCCTTCATATACTGAGCGTCATGTAGCGCACCGCAGCGGACGCAGTAATTCCTGTGAACAGAGCCGTGAAGCTCATAGACCGTTCTGCTGCCCGCAGCCTGATGAAGACCGTCAATATTCTGAGTGACAACAGCCTTTAGCTTTCCTCTGCGTTCAAGCTCGGCAAGAGCAAGATGAGCCTTGTTGGGCTTAGCGTCCAGATACAGCATCTTATCCTTATAAAATTCGTAAAATTCGCTTATATGATTGCAGAAAAAGCTGTGACTGAGAATAGTCTCGGGAGGGTACTTATATTTCATATTATAAAGACCGTCCACGCTTCGGAAATCGGGAATACCGCTTTCAGTGGAAACACCTGCTCCTCCGAAAAAAACGATATTATCAGAGCTGTCTATCCACTCCTTGAGGCGAATGGTGTTTTCCGTAACTGCCATTTTAATCAATCCTTTCTGCGCGCGGAGCTATATACGATAATTATATCACATTCTTTCAGAAATTTCTACTGTTTTTTGAAATTTTCTTAAAAAATTCTTTTAATAGAAAAGCGAAGAAGCCAATGAACCATTGACCTCTTCGCAAAATAATCAGTTTTCCTTTTTTAATAGCTTTATCATCACTCCCGACAGAATAACAGCTGCTGCCGAAAGACACAGGGGCAGGATATATGATCTTTTTCTTCCCGAATCCAGCGAGCTTACAGCCGCATTATATGCCGCCTCGGTATCCTCATCGGAGATAAGCTGTCCCGAGACTGCCGTTCCGTATTCCGAGGAGATGTCCGTACCCTTTATGCCCAGAATAACATCTGTTTCGGGAGCGGGAAGATATATCCAGCAGTTGTCGCATCTGCCGCCTCCCTGCCAGATAAATCTGTAACTGTATATCCACACATTGCCGTTTTCATCAGTCCAGCATTTGTCTCCGACATCATACGTCTTATATGGATAATTATCCTTTGTATACCATTTATCCGCATCAAATGCATGATAGGAATCGCTGAACGGATATTCCCATAATATCACTCTGTCTTTGGGAATATAATCGTCAAGCTCGCCGTTGTAATCTCTCATTTCCGACTCATGCTCATCAAGAAATGTGAACACGCTGTATATTTCCTCAAGCTTGTCCATCTGCACCCAGCCGTCTTTTCTGCCGTCTGCGTCACGATAATCGAAGAAAGAGCAGCAGCCCCATACAACGCCCTTACTATCGGTATAGGTAAATCCCACCTGAACGTTCTCCCCTGCCTTGATACTGCCGTTTGACTTTTTGTCAAGAGGACTTTCAAACAGCTCGCATTCCTCCTTGACCTCAAAGGGTCTCCATTGGATGAAATCGCATTCCGAAGGATTATCATAGTAAAACTGATTGGACGGCTCTGCAACTGCGTCGGCATGAACTCTTTCACCCGAAAAAGCAAGCATTGCAGCCAGAACAAGAATCATGCATAAAAATTTTTTCATGTCATCACCCTCATATCAAAATATTCAGAAAAATTCCGCATAGAAAGGAAAAGGCGTTTGCGGATAATGAGAACAGAAACGGCTTTTTGATATCCGTTCTGCTTTTATAGACGACCCATTCGGCTATTACAGCAGCCATTTCAAGGAAAATGGTTATAAAAAGCATAGGCAGCTTTCCCATCCTCAGCTCATAAGCGCAAAAGCTGTGGATAACATTCACCAGAGGATTTGTCAGTATGTTTGCAAGGAGCATAATAATATAATTTCTGCCTCCCCTGACGCCCCATAATGCACCGAACAAGCCCTCAAGCAGTATCGTCAGCAGCAGCGCCATTCCCATAGCCATCAGGATATCAGCAGTCATCAGAGCATTTCACCCGCCTTGGAAGCATAAATCCTGCAAGAAGCATAGCCGCTGAAACAATGCACAGCACGCACATCATTCCTTTTCCAATATTCAGTCCGCCCCTTTCGGTAAAGCTCGGAACATAGCCGATAAACAGAGCAAATGTCAGCAGTCCGAAGGAAAATCCCCTGCCGCCTCTGAAAATATCCGCCGCAGCTCTGAGGGTGATGGGCATTGACATATTAAATAAAAGAATAGCACCAAGTCCGCATATAAAATTGTCCGAAAAAAGATACAGCAAAGCCGCCAAGCTCATGGAAACAGCCGCAGTCCTTTCCTTTCCCATACAGTCGGATACGAATCCCCCAAGAGCCTTTCCTCCCGCTGTGCAAAGCACCGCCGCAAATGCCGCTCCTGCTGATATCTTCCACGGAAACGACAGTGCAAAACCGCCGAAGCTCCTTATTACGACAACAGAAAAGAACAGTATCGCCGCTCCGCAGAGAGTAGGTGAGAGCTTTACCGACATAAAATCAGCCGCCGCTTCTCCCTTTTTGTCAGAACAGCGGAATATGTATGGAGCTGCCCATATAAAAACCGAAAAAGCAAGCATTGTAAGCATGGGAAATATGCATGAAGCATTATTTCCGCTGCCCAATACCGTTCCGATATACAGACCTATTGCACCCGGAGAAACAAACACTCCCAAGGCTCCCGAATCATCAAAGCTGTCAAAGACATACACCCCGCCCCCCGCATGGAAAAGAGCATTTCCCAATCCTGCAATTATTGCAGCGGGCATATTCATTTCGGAAAACGCCAAAAAATACGAAGCAAATATCAGTCCGCAGCCAACCGATGCCGCTCTGTGTCCCCAGCCGAATCTGTCAAGGATTATCCCAATCGGCATCTGAAGAGCAAATGCGCAGAAATTATACAGCAGGATATTCTCTCCGCTGCCTGCATAAGCATATCGGAGCATTAAAAAAGCACAGGACATATCCACAAAAAAATGAGCGATAGAATAAACCGCAGTCATTGCTTTTCGTTCTATTTTCCCCACTTCCTCTCAATGGCTTTATATTTAAAACAATCCAACAGATAATTTCATTTCATTTACAGGGAAAAATCGGAAATTAATATAAAACCAATAGAATTTACTGTGCAAAATGCCACATAGGACCGTTTCCATGTCCCATAGCAAGTCCTGCAGATATCACTTTTGTAATATACTTTTTCGCCCTTTCCGCAGCCTCGGGGACAGTTCTGCCCTCTGCGAGTCCGCAGGCAATTGCAGACGAAAGAGTGCATCCTGTTCCGTGGGTGTTCGGATTATCTATCCTCGGAGATGTCATATTGTAAAGCTTTCCCTCACAAAGAAGAATATCAAGTGCCTCTCCCTCAAGATGACCGCCCTTTATCAGCACTGCCCCTTTTGTCATGCCCGAAAGAAGTCTTGCCGCCTTTTCCATATCCTCGGGTAAATTTATCTTCATTCCGCAAAGTCTTTCCGCTTCAGGTATGTTCGGAGTAATCACGTCTGCAAAAGGCATAAGCTTTTTAATAAATATATCAAGTCCCTCATCGTCGATAAGCTGCCTGCCGCTTGTAGACATTATCACCGTGTCGCAGACGATATTTTTCGCATTATAATAATTCAGTCTTTCTGCTATAATATCCGCATTTTTCCCGTTCATAAGCATACCTATTTTCACAGAATCGGGAAAAATGTCTGTAAATACCGAATCAAGCTGCGCCTTCATCATTTCGGGTGAAACAGCCTCGGCACCGCTTACGCCCATGGTATTCTGAGCGGTTATTGCGGTAATTGCGGACATGGCAAAATGACCGAAAGCCGAAATGGTTTTTATATCCGCCTGAATACCTGCTCCGCCGCAGGGATCGGAGCCTGCACAGGTAAGAATTTTCTTAATGTCATTCATTGATTATCTCCTCCGCAGCCGCTCTGAGCTTTTTTGCGGCAGCTGTGATACCTTCCGTTGTCTCGCTGGAAAACACAGCCGATACAACGGCAATGCCCTTTATCCCGCTCCCCTTGAGCATTAATGCATTTTCCTCATTTATACCGCCGATGGCGCAAACGGGTATTTTCACAGCATTGCAGATATCCGAAAGCTCAGCCATGGAAAGTGCTTTTGCATCGGGCTTTGTGGGCGATACAAACATCGCACCGCTGCCAAGATAATCTGCTCCCTTTGCTTCTGCTTCCCTTGCCTGACTTACAGATTTTGCTGTAACACCTATAATGGCATTTTCACCAAGTATCCTCCTTGCTTCTGACGGATCAAGATCCGTCTGCCCCAGATGGACCCCGTCTGCCCCCGATCTGAGCGCTGCGTTTACATTATCGTTTATTATCAGAGGAACTCCGTATTTCCTTGTAACAGACAATGCATCCTTTGCTATTCGGATATATTCCTCCTCGGAAATATTCTTCTCCCGAAGCTGTATGACCGAAGCTCCGCCATAGATAGCCGCTTCTATCTGCTCACAGAGTGACAGTTTCTTGTATGAGCTGTCGGTGATCGCATATA
Source organism: Oscillospiraceae bacterium (assembly GCA_018110855.1). Taxonomy (GTDB): domain Bacteria; phylum Bacillota; class Clostridia; order Oscillospirales; family Ruminococcaceae; genus Huintestinicola. The sequence continues at coordinate 7,450 of JAGBFZ010000323.1, read as the reverse complement.
CAGTCAGATCTAATTTCATATATTAAGTCTCCTTTATGGGAAAAAAGACCTTGCAGAATACCTGCAAAGCCTTTTATTGTTCTTGTACTCTAACTCAAACAGAGCCATATTATTATTGCTGCGTTCCAGACGCTTTGACGGATATCTCCTCCAGCCTTGTGCAAAGATACTCAAAAAACTCACAGGCAGCCAAGGATTCGGTATTGTGACAGATAAGAGTTATCTCTCTGCGGCAGTCGGGATAGGAAATGGGCAGGAGCACCACATTGTCCGAATTTATGCTCCCCCATGTATAGGCAGGCCAGAAGCCTACCCCCATCCCTGCGCCTATAAGTCCCCTCACCGTAGACGGCGAATCGCTCTCGAAAACCACATCGGGAGTAAATCCGACCATTCTGCAAAGAGTCTCGCATATCGAATGAAAAGGCTTTGACCCCGACAGGCTGATAAATCCGTTTTCCTTTGTATCTGACAGCTTTATTGAGAAAAGCTGCGAATACTCGGAATCCGCAGGGACCGCCAGCTTTATTTCCTCGGAATAGCTTTTCATAATGCTGCTTTTGGACACTATGGGCAGATTTCCCGAAAGATTTGCTGAGATAGTACAATCGCAGTTATCGGCGTCAGCACTTTGATGAAGAAAGAACTTAATATCAGGATGAAGGCGCTTATACTCAATGATAAGCTCCGTTATCAGCAGAGAAGCTGCAAGTATATTCACCCTGATAGTTTTTTCCTCAAGCTCAGCTATTTTCAGCAGCTCACAGGGAACCCTGTCAAGAGTTTTCAGAACGCCGCCAAGCTGTTTGAAAAGATACTCTCCGCAGCGGCTCAGAGCAATACTTCTTCCCTGTCTTACGAAGAGCTTAACTCCAAGCTCGTTTTCAAGCCTGCGGATAGACTGAGTCAGCGCAGGCTGAGCGATATGCAGTTTTTCCGCCGCCTTTGTTATATTTCCGCATTCTGCTGCAGCATAGAAATATTTCAGCTGTGTAAGTTCCATTTGCCATACCGTCTTTCAATGTTGTAATGCTTCGAATCGTTAAAGTCTTTCATAGGTAAATTATACCATACAGGTTGGCAATTGTCAAGAAAATAATTTTCCTCGGTTGACCCTTTGAGAAAGATCAAGCCACATGACAGCCTGTAATGGTAACAGCAGCGCATTTTGTACCCTTGTCATCATAAACATCGACCGTATAATAGCAGGTGCTTCTTCCGTCCTTGACGCAGTGAGCCTCGGCGTAAAGGATATCTCCCTTGACTCCGCTCAGGAATGTGATATTGCTGCTTACGGAGACGACCCCCATGTGCTCGCAGTTTGAAGCCACCGCAAAGGCAAAATCCGCCAGCATGAAGTGAACGCCTCCCATAACTCCGCCCATGGCATTTTTGTGTCTCTCCGAAAGCTGAACAGAGCATTTTGAATATTTATCTCTTGCTTCCTCAATAACTGCAAAATTTTCTGTTGCGAATCTGTCATTTTTAAAGATGTCTCTGATTTCTTCAAGGCTTTTCATAATTATGACCATTCCTTTCCTGAGAGTTTTGTGTTTTGCGTCAGCAAATCGAGGCGACAGCCAAATCTTAGTCTTTAGACTAAGAAACAAAACTCGTAAGTTTGAAAATCTTTGATTTTCAAACTTCATACCATCTTTCATAATAAAATTGGACAGAGCAAAATCACTCTGCTTTACTATTATACCACATTGCTGTCAGAAAAACAACATTGAATTTTATGAACCTCCTATAACCAAACAGCATATTATTATGTAAGGGCAGCAGCTCCTGCCATCAGATATTTTGAATGAAGGGAACAGCTATTATGAGTGAACGATATATTGTTGCAGGCGGAGATATGCGTTTTTCAGCCCTTGCAGAGCAGCTTGCGGAGAGCAAACGGGTATGCACACTGGGCTTTGATAAAAACCTGTTCACATCAACTGGAATAATCACCGCGGAAAATGTGATGTCCATACCAGGCAGAGCAGATTGTCTTATTCTCCCTCTTCCCGTTTCAACAGACGGGACAACGCTTAATGCACCCTATTACAGCGGAACCATCTCCCTGTCCGAGCTGCCCTCCTGCGTAAAGGAAAACGGCATTGTTTTCGGCGGAAGGATATCCCCTGCCGCAGCAAAGCTGTTCACCTCAAAGGGAATAGAGGTTATCGACTATTTTGAACGGGAAGAGCTTGCAGTCCTCAATGCCCTTGTCACAGCCGAGGGGGCCTTACAGATAGCCCTTGAGGAGCAGCCTGTAATTATTTCGGGCTGCAAAGTGCTTATACTCGGAATGGGACGGATCGCAAAATCTCTTATACGTCTCCTCTGCGGCTTCGGCACTCATACCGCTGTCTCAGCAAGAAAATATTCCGATCTTGCATGGGCAGAGGTTTACGGCTGCAGTTCAGTGTCAATATCGGACCTTGAAAAATCGGATATCTTAGCGGAAGCGGATATCATCTTCAATACCATTCCCCACATGATACTGAATGAGCAGCTCCTGAAAAAATGCAGCAAGAGCTGCCTGATAATAGATCTTGCTTCAAAGCCGGGAGGCATGGATATGGACGCTGCGGGCAGACTTGGTCTCAGAGCGATATGGGCATTGTCTCTCCCCGGAAAGACCGCTCCCGTAAGCTCGGGACGAATGATTGGCAAAACCATTGAAAACATTCTCCGTGAAAGAAGATATTGCTCCACCAATTAACTGATGAAGATTTATGCGCAGAACCGCTGACGAAAGCCTAGGAAGAAAACCGCAGGAATATGCGGATATTTCAAGGTTTTCTGACGACGGATTTCGGCAGTGGGGCAAGCAGAAAATTCTGGCAGTTAATTGGGGGAGCAATATTTATAAATCACCCTGTTTGAAAGGCGGTGATACCCAAATGAATGAAATTACATCGCTGAAGGATAAAAAGCTCGGAATAGCAATATGCGGTTCATTCTGCACCTTTTCAAAGACCTTTGAGCAGATGATAAAGCTGAAGGCAGCGGGAGCGGAGCTTACCCCCATAATGTCATATCATGCCTCATCTCTTGACACCCGCTTCGGAACGGCAGAGGAAAACATAATGACCGCAGAAAGCATATGCGGCAGGGGCGTAATAAACACCATCCCTCTCGCAGAGCCTGTAGGTCCGAAGAAAATGTTCGACCTGCTCATAGTGGCTCCCTGTACGGGAAACACCCTTGCCAAGCTCGCTGCAGGCATAACCGACACACCTGTAACAATGGCGGTAAAATCCCATCTGAGAAACGGCAGACCTGTTCTTATAGCCGTTTCCACCAATGATGCATTATCCGCAGCAGCCAAAAATATCGGCAGTCTGCTCAACATCAAGAACATATACTTCGTCCCGTTCAGGCAGGACGATTTTATAAAAAAGCCCACCTCGGCAGTAGCTGATTTCTCACAGATACCCGCAGCAGCCATAGCTGCTCTCGAAGGCAGGCAGCTCCAGCCGATACTTGCATAGTCTGTTACATCAACAAAATCAGCCTGCCGCAAAAAATATGCAGCAGGCTGACACAATTTTATTACAGTTTGACAGCTTCGCTTTCCGCCATACGATAGCCCACGCCCACTTCAGTAAAAATATACTGAGGCTCGGCAGGCTTTTTCTCAATTTTCCTGCGAATATTCGCCATATTGACTCTTAGTATCTGATTATCGGTCTTTGCATGAGGACCCCAGAGCTGCTTGATAATGTAATCATAGGTAAGCACCTTGCCTGCGTTTTTTCCAAGCAGAGATACTATCTTGAACTCGTTCTGAGTCAGATTGACGTCTTTTTCTCCCACAAATACCCTGTATTTGTCATAATCAATAGTAAGCTCTCCTGTTTTGAAAACACCGCCCACTGAAATTCCGTCATCCGCAGACGAAGTTCTTGTATGCCTTAAAGCTGTCCTGATCCTTGCAAGCAGCTCCTGTGTACCGAATGGCTTGGTAATATAATCGTCCGCACCCATTTCAAGAGCTGTGACCTTGTCTATCTCGGAATTTCTCGCAGACACAACGATTATAGGCATAGAAGACCATTTTCTTACCGATTCGATGACCTCTTTACCGTCAATATCGGGAAGCCCAAGATCAAGTATAACCAGATCGGGGCAGTGGGAATTTATTACCGCTTGTCCGTATTCTCCCGTATTCGCAGTAAGCACCTCGTATTTATTTGCAGTCAGCACTGCTCCTAAGAAATTACAAATGTGTTTTTCATCTTCTATGATAAGTATCTTGTTTTTGTATTCCATAGATCATATCCCCCTTCTTATGAATTGAGATCAGTATCAAAAATATTCTTCTTTTTCTGCTCCATTGGAAGAGTAAAAATAAATTCAGCACCGCCTCCGGGCTTATTTTTAGCGGAAAGCTCTCCCCCATGGACCGAAATGATCGTCCTGCAGGCAGACAAGCCGATGCCCATGTTCATTTTGTTATCCCCCATGCTTTCATCTGCATGAATGAAATATCCCTCAAACAGCTTCTTTTTGACCTTATCGGCAATACCCGTTCCGTTGTCGGATATTTTAAACACAGCATTTTTCCCCTGCTGCTCAAGAGAAAGCGATATCATTGTTGCCTTGCCGTGAATAACGCTGTTTTCCATAATATTTACTATTACCTGCTCGATAAGTATCGGATCCATCGGTATCAGCATAAGATCGCCGGGAATATCTATCTCCACAGGAACGCTCCTAGTTTTGCGGAATTTTCTCACAGCCTCTCCGATTATCTCCTCTGCAGCCTCCATAGACTTGCAGATAGTACCTGTTTTCTCGCCTATTTTTGTAACGGTAAGTATATTTTCTACCATATGTATGAGCTTATTTGCCTCGTCCTTGATGTCGCAGACCAGAGACATGATCTGTTCTTCATCAAGACTGCTTCCGTTGTCGATTATTGCCGAAGCCGCACCTGTGATAGAAGTGAGAGGTGTTCTGATATCATGGGAAACAGCTCTCAGAAGATTTCCGCTGATCTTTTCTCTTTCGATGTCTGCCTGGAACAAATTCTGAGCCTTGAGCCTTGTGGTAAGCATACCGATTATAAGCGAGACGGTCAGCATCAACGAAAAGGTTACAGGATAACCCGCTATACTGAAATCCAATTCAAAGTATGGATATGTAAAAAGGAAATTTACTGCCAGCATTCCCACGACCGAGGAAATAAAACCGCAAAGATAACCTTTTGTAAATCTTGCCACAAGAACAACACAGAGAAAATATATCATATGACCGTATCCGCCGTCATCAAAACGCCTCAGTAACAATCCTGCGCCCACTGCTGAGATAAGAACTGCCGCAGTAAAGATATAATCCTTAAAATCAGGCATAACAGTCAGATATTTTTTCAAACCCGACACACGCCACTCCTCCTTAGAAATATATTATCACAGATTAGCGTTAAGTACACGTTAAGGATATAACAATTATATCATAATTTTCCAATTATTTCTATATTAAAATAATAAATTTGATTTAATTGCGGTAAAAAAATTATGGCATATCTTCCCGAGGAACGGAATATTTTTCTGAATTATGGCAAAGTATAAGGAAAGTTTCTCCTGCTTATGCAAATTATTTTCAGTCAATTCGTCATAATTCGCACATCACAGGCGGTATAATCAGAATCGCAACGAACAAAAGAAAGGACTGCTGCAAAATGGGAGTCAGAATAGAAAAAGCCGAAAGCACGGTCAAAGCCTTTTTAAACGGTGAGATAGATCATCACTGCGCCCCCGCGATACGCAATGAGATAGACCTTGCGGTGGACGAAAGCCACCCCGAAAATCTGATAATAGATTTCGGGGAGGTCACATTTATGGACAGCTCGGGGATAGGGCTTGTAATGGGGCGTTACCAGACAATGAAGAGCATCGGAGGAAGAGTCACTCTCGAAAACACCCCGACCCATATAAAAAAGGTCATGCGGCTTGCGGGTCTGGACAGATTTGCAAATATTTTATGATATGAAAGGATAGTTTTTATGTCACAGGTAAAAAATGAAATGCGGGTGATACTTGCCCCGAAAAGCTGCAATGAATCGGTTGCACGAAGTGTTGTAACAGCATTTGTAATGCAGATGGATCCGTCTGTAAACGAGCTTGCGGATATCAAGACTGCCGTATCCGAAGCGGTAACAAACTGCATTGTCCACGGCTACAGGAGCTGCAAGGGAAATATCGAGCTTGTATGCAGGATACTTGAAGGAGACGTGCTGTACATAAAGGTGCGGGACAAGGGCTGCGGAATCGCCGACGTAAAACAGGCAATGGAGCCGCTCTTCACCACTGCCCCCGAGGAAGAGCGTGCAGGTCTTGGATTTGCAGTAATGGAAAGCTTCATGGACAGCGTAAGCGTTAAAAGCACCCCCGGAAAGGGAACCTCGGTAATAATGAAAAAGCGGATATTATCCTTGAGTCTTGTGAGGACAGGAGCCACTGAAAATGAATGCAGCTGATATTGCCGTAAAGGAAAACAGGGACAAGCTTGTGACCGATAATATAGGTCTTGTGCATCTCTGCGCCAACCGTTTCCGAAACAGAGGCGTGGAATACGAAGAGCTTTACAGCTCGGGCTGCATCGGGCTTGTCAAGGCGGCAGGCTCCTTTGATGAAAACCGTGGCGTGAAATTCTCAACATACGCTGTTCCCGTAATTCTCGGAGAGATAAAGCGTATCTTCCGTGACGGCGGCACAGTCAAGGTGAGCCGCAGCTTAAAGGAGCTTTCCATGCGTGCGATAAGAGAAAAAAACGACTTTATCGCAAGAAACGGCAGAGAGCCGGGTATATCAGAGCTTGCTGAAATAATGGGCTGCGAGCCTGCTGAAACAGCCGAAGCATTATCTGCGGCTCAGCCTTGTATCTCACTTACAAGATACGGCGACAGCGATGAAAATGAGGAGCAGGATATCCCCTCCCCCTTCAGAGAAGCGGATATATACGAGAGTATTGCTCTGAGGCAGGCAATGGACAGGCTTGATGCGGAGGACAGAAAACTGATATTCCTCCGTTATTTCCGCTCCTTTACCCAGAGCAAGGCAGCCGCTGTTCTTGGAATGACGCAGGTACAGGTGTCCAGACGGGAAAAGAAGATACTATCCGAGCTCAGAAAAGAGCTTTTATAGCAAATTAACGGCTTCGGTATGCAAAGCATACCGAAGCCGTTAATTTTTCAATATCACATATCGATAATATCGTTGAAATCCTTTCCGTCCTCGACCTGCTTTGCAAGATCATCAGAGAACACCATTGTCATTACAATTGAATCGGTGTAGTAAAGTCCGCCGTACAGATTGTCCTTAGAGTAAACAGAGGATACAGTACCGTCCTCCTTTGATGAAACCTCAAATTTCCAGCCGTCGTCCTTAAAATATTTCTTGAATGTGTTAACGCTGCTGCTGTCCTCTGAAATATAGCCGACACAGCAAAGCTT
>JAGBFZ010000322.1 GCA_018110855.1 Oscillospiraceae bacterium | reverse complement strand
TATCTTGTCTGTATTGGCAAGTGTAGCTGCATACTACATATGCAAATGGTTGGACAGTGACAAGTAAATGACAGTCACCTGCCTAAAGGTTTGCCGCCTTTCAAAATAAAAGGCAAGCCCCCCTCAGAAAGCCACTTCTGAGGGGGGCATTTGTGTATGCCTCTGACAATAATCTCTATGCTTATATTATATACCTTATCTTCCAAAATGTCAATACCTATTTGTTTTTTATTTTATGTACTCCTTCAAAGCCCCGATAAGCATATCTATCTCCTCATCCGTTCCGACAGTTATCCTGAGATGGTTATCGATCCTCGGCTTGTTGAAAAATCTCACATAAATATCCCTTGTTTTCAGGAAAGCGCTGATATCGGGAGCCTTGTATTTCGGGTGAGCAGCAAAAAGGAAATTGGTGCTGCTGTCCTTAACGTCAAAGCCCATTTTCCGAAGCTCTGATGTAAGCCTATCCCTTGTTTTGATTATTCTTCCCACAGTCTCCCTGAAATAATCCTCGTCCGCTATCGAAGCGCAGCCTGCTTCTATGGCAACGCTGTCAACGGGATAGGAATTATAGGAATCCTTTGCCGCTCTGAGAGCATTTATAAGCTCTTTTCCCGCCGCACAGAAGCCTATTCTCATTCCTGCCATGGAACGGGATTTTGAAAAGGTCTGTATCACCGCAAGATTGGGATATTCCTTTAAAAGCGGCAATGCCGAAACGCCGCCGAAGTCCACATATGCCTCGTCCGCAATAACAACGCTGTCGGGATTTGCGTCAAGTATCTCACGCATGAAATCAAGCCCCCGACCAATGCTTGTAGGAGCGTTTGGATTGCAGATAATAACGCCGCCGTTTTCACGCCTGTAATCCTCGGCTCTTATGTTGAAATCCTCGTCAACGGGGATAAGCTCATAAGGAATTTTCAGCATACTGCACCAAACGGGATAAAAGGAATATGTGATATCGGGATAAAGCACAGGCTTTCCCGAATTGAAAAACGCACGGAATGCCAGAGCAAGAACATCGTCCGAGCCGTTTCCGATGAAAATATTCTCCTCGGAAAGCCCCAGCCTGCCTGCAATTGCCCTTGCCAAAGGGACTGCGTTTGCGTCGGGGTATTTGCACAGTCCCGAAGCCTTAAAGCTGTTTATTGCCTCTATCACCCTCGGGGAGGGGGGATAGGGATTTTCGTTGGCATTGAGTTTGATAAAATCCGTTTTATTTGGCTGCTCCCCAGCCACATAGGGGGCAATGTCGATCAGATTATCCTTCCAGCTGCTCATTTGGTTACTTCCTTTCAAGAATAAAGCTGATGATATTATAGCATAATTTTCCGAGGGATTCAAGACGAAAAAACAAATTTGCGGTAAATTCATGCAATATCCCCTCAAAAACCGCCTCTCCCCCGCCGAAACCTCTTGACAAATCCGCTCAATTATAGGATAATAAGTGTATAAAGAAATAAAAAGTGAAAGGAACTTCATATAAATGAACGGTGACAGGCTGAATATCGCATATATCGGCGGAGGCTCCTGCAATTTCGGCTGGAGGCTTATCCCCGAGCTTGCGGACATAGAGCTGTGCGCAATGGTGAAGCTTTACGATACAGACAAGACCTGCTCCCTCGCCAACGAGGTGATAGGCAACAATATCCACGACAGGGCAAATACAAAGGGAGATATCGTATATCTCGCCTGCGACGAGGCAGAGGAGGCACTGCGGGATGCCGATTTCGTTATCCTCGCCTTTGAGCCGGGAGAGCTTGACGAGCAGGCAGCTCAGCTCCATCTCCCCGAGACCTACGGCATTTTCCAGACAGGCGGAGAAAACTCGGGACTTTCCTCAGTGATAAGAGCGCTGAAAATAATGCCCCTTTGTGCCGAATATTCCCATATGATCGAGCATCTCTGTCCTGAGGCATGGGTGATAAATCTCTGCACCCCAATGGCGGAGTGCATGACCGTGCTTAAACGTGAATTTCCCGAAATGAAGCTGCTGGGAACATCATCGGACACCTTTGCCTCAAGGGAGCTTATCGCCACTATGGTCTGCGAAAGCAAGGGAATAAGCGGCGTGCGCAGGCGTGACATCAAAACAAATCTGCTTGGAATAAGCGGATTCTCATGGTATGATGAGATAACCTACGGCGGCGAGGACCTTATGCCCATGTTCAGGGAATACGCCGAGAAATACAGCGATTCGGGCTATGAATTCCGCATAAACGAGTATAAGACAAATCCCGATGCAGACGCCCACAGAGTAAAATTCGACCTGTTTCTCCGTCTTGGAATAATCCCTGCGGTAAATGACCGCTCCGCTGCGGAATTCTGTCCCCCATGGTACACTAAGGACACTAAGGAAATGGCTTCATGGAAATTCTCGCCCATGACAGTGAATTATAAAAAAAGGATATTTTCCGACAAGACCGCCAAGGTAAAAAAATACATGAACGGCGATATTCTGCCGAAATCGGTGGATTCCACAGAGGTTCCCGAGATAATCAGGGCATTATGCGGCGGAGGCAATCTTATCTCAGCCGTTTCTCTCCCCAACAGAGGACAGGTGGAAAATCTCCCTGAGGGTACCATTGTTGAGACAAACGCACTTATCAGCCGAGGCAGCGTAAGAGCCGTATGCGGCGGCAGGCTCCCCGAAAGTGCGGCAGGACTTTCTGTCCGCCATGCATATAACAGAGAAGCGGTGGTAAGGGCATATGTGGAGAAAGACCTTGACATCGCCTTCAATGCGTTTTTAAACGACCCCGTAATGACCTGCGGGCTGACCGAAGCCACCGAGCTGTACAGGGAAATGCTCTCCGCTGTGAGAAATCATCTTCTGTATTACTGTGAATAGCGTGCGGGGGACGCCCCGCGGCGAGGTCGCGCTATTTGTTTGTGCGGGGAGGTTGTTTTGTCTCCGCGCCGATAGATTTTGTAACAGCCCTACAAACCTGTTACTGTTTGTCAAGCCTTTTAAGAAAAAATTGAAAAGAAATTTTGTTCAACAAAAGGGCATAACAACAAAGCCGATAAAAAGAAAATTTTTTCGGCTTGCTTCTGATATATGAAGAGCTTTGTGAGATTAG
>JAGBFZ010000321.1 GCA_018110855.1 Oscillospiraceae bacterium | reverse complement strand
TCCTGCACTGCCCATGCAAGTGCGCCTGCCGCCTTTCGGGGGTCGGTCACTACGGGAATGAGCAGATGGGGGATACCGTCATAAATCTTGAATTCAACCACCTTGGGGTCTATAAGCACAAGCCTTACCTCATCGGGTGTTGCGTTATAGAGAATACTCATGATAATGCCGTTGGTGCATACGGATTTACCCGAGCCTGTTGTACCTGCGATAATTACATGGGGCAGCTTTGCGATATCGCCTAAAATAATCTGACCGTCAATATTTTTTCCCACCGCAAAGGTGAGCTTGCTTTCTGCATTCTTAAATTCCTCGGTGTCAAGCACATCACGCAGAGTAACGATATTCTTTATCTTGTTGGGGACTTCGATTCCCACCGCCGCCTTGCCGGGGATTGGAGCCTGTATTCTTACGCCCGCTGCCGCAAGATTCAGGGCGATATCGTCCGCAAGACCTGTTATCTTGGATATCTTCACGCCTGCATTGGGCTGAAGCTCATATCTTGTTACCGTGGGACCTCGGTGGATATCAACAATTCTTGTCATAACTCCGAAGCTCTTGAGGGTCTCCACAAGAGTGTCCGCATTCTGCTTCATCTCCGCTTCTGCTTCCTCTGCGTTAAGCTCGTTGGAGGACTTTTTCAGCAGATCCATGGGAGGAATGATGTATTCCGCAGGTGCGGGGATATTCTCGGCAATTTCGTTCTGAATGTCCTGAGCCGTTGTCTCGGGCATATCGAGATCTTCGTCGTCGCCTATCTTATTTGAAGCAAGGGTGGAGCCTTTAACCTTTTCGTTTTTCTTGAATAGTGTTGAGCCTGCTGCGGGAGCGGCGGGCTTTTCGGGCTGACCGATCGGCTTTGTCACAGCCTTTTTGATTATTGAAGCAAGATCGTCCTGCTTTTCGGGAGCTTTTTCAGCCGCAGTATTGGCGGCTGCTTTTGCGGCCTGCTTCTGAGCCTCCTGTTCCTCGATGGAGCGGGCAATTGCGTCCGCTTCAAGCTCTACTGCGGATTTGGGCTTTTCAGGCTCGGCAGGTTCGGTCTGAACAGGCTGCTGAACGGGGGCAGCTTCCTGCTTTGTATCGGGCTGCTTCTCTGCCTTTTTCTTTCCAAAGGGGAGCGGAATGTCAATGTTGAAATCCTTCCTCTTTTCCTCTGCGGCAGCCACGGGAACGTCCGCATTGGGAACGCTTTTGGGAGCGGCAGGGGGATTGACAGTAAGTGCCTTCTTCGGCTGCTTTCTTGCTCCCGGAGGAGGAACAAAATCCTCCACCTCCTCATATTCGGGACGGGCAGCGTCAGCTGCGGCAAAGATATTCCGTATAGCTCTGAAAACGTCCACGATGGTCTTGTTTGCAAGGAGCATTGCAAATACAAAGGCGAGGATAATTACAATTATGGCTGCACCCGTTTTGCCGAAGAGCTTTAACAGGGGAAGTGCGATAATTGCGCTGAAAAGTCCTCCGCCGTGCATAGTCTTGCCGTCCTCGAAAAGGTCTGTGAGCAGCTTTCCGAGGGTGATCTCGGGGTCGATGGGCTTTGAGAAGAATATCTGTATCACCGCACAGCACAGCAGCACAAGAAGTATGCCCTGTGCGAGCTTGCCCGATACGGTATCCCTTTCTGCGTCCTTTGATATCATGACGGAAGCGTATATGAGAATAGGGGGAACGAGAATTGCTCCCACGCCGAATAAGCCTAAAATAATGTTATGTATCGCAAGCCATGCGGACTCGCCCTCGAAGAGCAGAAACGCAAGTATGAGTATTCCGACGGCGAATATGACAGTTGACCATAATACCCTGTCATTTGCACGCTTTGACTCCATTTCCGCCTTGGTTTGCCTTCCCTTTGACGAGGAGCCTTTCTTTCCCGATGATGAACCTTTTCTGGGAGCTGCCAATTTTATATCTTCCTTTCTTTTTGTCGTATCATTCTATTATAGCACATCTGTTTCTGAAAATCAATAGGCATTTCCTACGAAAATCGCTGCAATAATTTGAAACGTATGTATTATCAGCCGAGGATAATAGGGCTGCCCGTAATATGCTCATATATTCCCGCACCGATAACTGCGATTCCGAGAATTAAGGTGTACACCGCAAAAATACCGAATTTGTCCGACTTCATGAGCCATTTTATGAGGCTGATTGCGAAATATCCCGACACAGCCGCCACCGCCATGCCGATAAGCAGAGGAACAGGCTCAAAGCTCATATCTAAGCCGCCGATATCGAGCAGCTCCGACAAGGCTCCTGCCAGAATAACGGGTATTCCTAAAATAAAGCTGTATTCCACGGCGTCCTCACGTTTAAGCCCCGACATCAGCCCCGCAGAGATGGTGGAACCCGAGCGGGATACTCCGGGGAGAAGCGCTACGCCCTGAAAAAAGCCGATTATAAGAGCGTCGGGAACGGTAGTCTCGCCACCTGTTTTGAGTGTGCCTTTTTCGGCGTTTTTCCGTGCAGCCCTGTCGCCTATGGTAAGTATAGCGGCGGTGTAGAGAAAGCAGATGCCCTCCGCGACAATATCGCTGTCCGAGGAAACGGAGGTGAAGAAATCCTTGAAAATGTAAAAGGCAAACAGCGGCAGAATGGATACTATTATCATAAGTATCATGCGTCTGTTGCCTGCCCCTGTCTTAAAGGAGAATTTCCCTGTGAAGATATCCTTGAGCATTGCAAGGGCTTCAAGGATAAGCGCCCATATTTTCTGCCTGAATGCGATGAATACGGCGATAAGAGTGCCAATATGGAGAGCGATGGAGGTAAATATGGCTTCGTCCCCCGTCACCCCCGTAAAATGCTGAAAGACCGAAAGGTGTCCCGAGCTTGATACGGGCAGAAACTCCGTTGCTCCCTGAATTATTCCCT
>JAGBFZ010000320.1 GCA_018110855.1 Oscillospiraceae bacterium | reverse complement strand
CTTTTCCAAAAAATCAATGTCTATCTCGGTGCAGGGAGATTTTTTATACATATACGTCATACGCATAGAACAGCCCTTATGAACGGGCATATTGATATACTTGCTTATTATCTGCCTTGATGTACCGTATTTCTCCGCTATCTGCTTAATAGTCATCCCTCCGCTGTACAGCTTCAGTATCCGGTCAGCCTCTTTGTCGGAAAATTTCTTCTTTCTTCCCGGTTTCGGTTTCTCTGCAATTTTTTTAAGTGTATTCACATCATCTGTTCCGAATAATTCTATACACAGCTTTCTGTAGTCTGTTGCCATTCCCATCACCTCGGTATGTAATTTTTTATTTAATTACATATTATATTATTTGAAGGCTTTTGTCAAGGGGAAAAATGAAGAAAAATCATTAAAGTATAACTCTTATTATAACCCGATCGACACCATATTCCCGATATGATATACTGAACCTTGCGGATTCAAGCTTAAAAGTGGACCCGCACCTATTGACTAATAACGTTTTTGATGATATAATTTACTCATAAAAATATCAAGCAGACAGAGAAGCCTGAAATGGATATCTGTCTGCTTTTATAATACAAGGAGGACTTGCTGTGAAACCTGTTATAGGAGTTATGCCCTTGTGGGACGATGAAAAAGAAAGCATATGGATGCTGCCCGGATATCTTGAAGGGATCCGTCAGGCAGGAGGTTTGCCGATCATTCTTCCGCTTACCGACAATGCTGATGAGATAGGTCAGTTAGCCGATATGTGCAGCGGTTTTCTTTTTACGGGAGGACACGATGTTGACCCGAAAATCTATAACGAAACCTCTATCGGGGATATAGTATCACCTTGCAGACAGCGTGATGAGATGGAGAAGATTTTTCTCGAATTTGCTATCAAACAGGACAAGTCTGTCCTTGGAATATGCCGTGGAATTCAATTCATCAATGCAGTATTGGGCGGCAGCTTATATCAGGATATTCCGCTTCAGCATAAATCGGATACCGAGCATCATCAGAAGCCGCCCTATGATGTTCCCGTACACTCCGTAATTCTGAGGGAAAATAAACCTTTACATAGGCTGTTGAATATCACGGAACTGAAAGTTAACAGCTATCATCATCAGGCAATCAAAACTCTGGCTCCGGGGCTTATGGAAATGGCAGTTTCCGAGGACGGTCTTACCGAAGCAGTCTGTATGCCAAGACATCATTTTCTGTGGGCAGTACAGTGGCACCCCGAATTTTCCTATCTGACAGATGCTTCAAGCAGAGCTATTTTTTCTGCTTTTGTAGATTCAATGCTGTAATAATAAACAGGGCTTATCATAACATCAAAAAAAGAGGATAGAAAATGATATTTCAGAATAAAAAAGCGCTGCCGTTTTTAGCAACGTTCTGTGCGCTGGGCTGGTCGCTGGCATACCCTTTGATAAAAATGGGATATTCGGAGCTTGGGATTTATCCCGATGATCTGGGCAACAAAATACTTTTTGCAGGTATCCGATTTTTTGCGGCGGGAATACTTGTACTGATAACAGGTGCGCTGCTAAAACGAAAGCTAATTATCGGACGCAGCGAAGCCCCTTTGCTTCTTTCATTTGCGCTTGTAAATACAACGCTTCATTACCTGTTTTCCTACATCGGACTTTCGTATATTCCAAGCTCAAGGTCAACTATACTTGACTCAATGGGAGGATTTCTGCTAATCATTTTATCCTGCCTGATTTTCGATGATGATACCTTCAGCAAAACAAAGGTTATCGGCTGTCTGCTGGGATTTTGCGGAATTGCCGTGATCAACATTGCTCCTATCGGCACATTATTTTCCGACATATCCTTTATGGGTGACGGTATGATACTTCTGAATGCCTGCTGTGCCGCAGGCGGCGGTCTGATAACAAGACTTATTTCAAAAAAGATGGATATGCTTGCCGCTACAG
>JAGBFZ010000319.1 GCA_018110855.1 Oscillospiraceae bacterium | reverse complement strand
TAACTCTGTCTGCTAAAATGTTGATATTGCCGTCACGGTCAAGAGAAGTCCTGCCCTCAATAAACAGCCGCTTTCCCTTCTGGATAAGGGGAGCGCAGCCTGCATAGACCTGCGGGAAAATGACCGCTTCAGCTTCACCGCCCATATCCTCAAGCTCGCAGAAAGCCATCTGTCCCCCCGACTTTGAAACGTGCTGCTTAACGGAGGAAACCGAGCATACAAAAGCTATCCTTTCCCCCTCCTTCATCTGCTTTATTGCCTGAATATCGGGGAGCCGCAGAGCTTTAGCAATAATACGAGTATTTTTCAGAGGATGCCCCGAAATATATATCCCCAGAATATCCTTTTCCATCTCAAGCATATCTTCAAAGGCATATTCATCGGCGGGAGCGATCCTGCTTTCGGCGTCTGAGACATCTCCACTTCCGTCGGAAAATCCAAAAAAATCAAGCTGCCCCTCAATGGCATTTCGAGAAATATCCGCTGCTTCACCTGCTATCATGTCGTAGTTTTCTATCATCTGCCTGCGGTTAAGTGGAAATCCGTCCAGCGCACCGCATTTGATAAGGCTCTCGGCACACCGCCTTGAAAATTCCTTTCCGTTCATTCGCCTTATGAGATCGCTGAGATTTTTGAATTTACCGTTTTGCTCTCTTTCTGTAATGAGCTGAGAAATAACACCTCTGCCAAGGTTTTTTGCCGCAAGAAGAGAAAAACGTATACCCTTGCCGTCAGGCAGCGGAGTAAAGCCCATATCGCTCTCGTTGATATCGGGGCGAAGAATGGGAATGTGATTTTTCTCGCAGTATGAAATATATTCCATCAGCTTACCCGTGTATTCGGTAAAGGCAGTCATGAGCGCAGCCATATACTGAACGGGATAGTGACAGCGAAGATATGCTGTCTGAAACGCAACCACCGAATAAGCCGCCGCATGGGACTTGTTGAAGGCATAGGAAGCAAAGCCTGCCATCTCGTCAAAAACGCTGTTTGCAATGTCCTCGGAAATGCCGTTTTTAACGGAGCCTGCCACAAAAACCTCCCGTTCCTTTTCCATCACATCGTGCTTTTTCTTAGCCATAGCACGGCGGACAAGATCGGCTCTTCCATAGGAATATCCCGCCATTTTGCGGCATATCTCCATTACCTGCTCCTGATAAACAATGCAGCCGTTGGTAACGTCAAGAATATCCTTCAAAACAGGGTGAGGATAGGAAATGTTCTCGGGGTGAGCACGATTTTCAAGGTATCGGGGAATACTGTCCATAGGTCCGGGACGATAGAGGGACAGAGCCGCAGTAAGATCCTCCACAGAACGGGGCTTCAGCTTGATAAGCAGCTGAGTCATGCCCTCGCTTTCAAACTGAAATACCCCCATAGTGTCACCCTTTGACAGCATATCGAAGGTTTTGGAGTCTGAATAATCAATATTTTTAACGGAGAAATCGGGTGAGCTTTTCCGAATTTCCTTTTCGCAGTCATGGATAATGGTAAGGTTTCTCAGCCCCAGAAAATCCATTTTAAGAAGCCCCACCTGCTCAAGAGCGGTCATGGTGTACTGAGTAGCCGTCACATCATCACGGCACATCAGCGGAACATAATCGCTTACGGGAGCGTCACAGATAACAACGCCCGCCGCATGAGTGGAGGTATTTCGGGGCATACCCTCAATTGCCTTTGCAGTTTCGATTATCTCATGAGCCTTGAGGTCGGTGTCATATAGCTTTTTCAGCTCGGGAGATACCTCAAGAGCCTTTTCGAGAGTCATATGAAGGGACTGCGGAATAAGCTTTGAGACCGTATCTCCCACGCTGTAGGGCATATCCAGCACCCTCGCCACATCACGAACTGCCGCCTTTGCCGCCATGGTTCCGAAGGTAACTATCTGAGCCACCCTGTCCTGTCCGTAACGTCTGATAACGTAATCAATGACCTCCTGCCGCCGTTCATAGCAGAAGTCGATATCGAAATCGGGCATAGAAACTCTCTCGGGATTTAAAAATCTTTCAAAAAGAAGCTTGTATTTGATAGGATCAATGTCCGTAATGCCAATGCAGTAAGCCGCCAGAGAGCCTGCGCCCGAGCCACGCCCCGGACCCACGGGAATATCCCTGCTCTTAGCAAAAGCAATAAAATCCCACACAATGAGATAATAATCGGTATACCCCATCTTTGTGATAACGCTCAGCTCATATTCAAGCCGCTCTCTCATCTCTTCGGAAATATTCTCACCATACCGCTTTTTAAGCCCGTATCGGCACATATTGGTGAAAAAAGTAATATTATCCTCACCGAATCTCTTTTTCTGTTCATCGGATAAATCAAATCGGGGCAGCTTTAAAACCCCGAATTCCATCTTGAAATCGCATTTATCGGCAATGACAGCAGTGTTATCCACCGCAGAGGGAGCGCCCCTGAAAAGCTCCCGCATCTCCTCCTCGCTCTTGAGAAAAAATTCGTCATTTGGAAATGCGATGGGAATATCCTCATTCACCGAGGAGTTTGTCTGTATGGCAAGAAGTATCCGCTGAGTTTTGGCGTCCTCTTTTCGGACATAATGAGCGTCATTTGTGGCAGCAAGAGGGATGCCCGTCTCCGAGGAAAGTCTCAGCAATGCGGGAAGGACCTTTGCCTCCTCGGGGATTCCATGATTCTGAACCTCAATAAAAAAATTCCCCTGCCCGAAAATATCATTATACAGCAGAGCAGCTTCCTTAGCCTCCAAGTAATCTCCCGAAGCAATCTTTCGAGGTATCTCTCCCGCCACGCATCCCGAAAGACAGATAAGTCCCTCCGAATGTTCCTTCAAAAGCTCAAGGTCAATTCGGGGCTTGCCGTAAAAGCCCTCGGTAAACCCAAGAGAAACCATTTTGATAAGATTTTTGTAACCCGTCTCATTTCTGCAAAGCAGAATGAGATGATAGGGACGGTACAATGCCCCTGCGGACTTGTCAAAGCGGCTTCGGGGAGCAACATATACCTCGCAGCCGATAATGGGCTTTATCTCCTGTGAGATACATTCGTTGTAAAAATCCACCGCCGCATACATATTTCCGTGGTCTGTCACCGCAAGAGCAGTCTGACCCATTTCCTTTGCACGGCTCACCATATCCTTTATCCGACAGGCGCCGTCAAGGAGACTGTATTCGCTGTGAACGTGAAGATTAACGAAGGACATGATATCGCCGCCTTTCTTTGAGATTTATATCTGTTCTTTCCTGCTTCTTTCCCGCCTGTCCCTGATGGAATCTGCTATTTCCATGAGCTTTTTGAGCCTGTGATTAGCCCCCGACCGACCCACAGGCTTGTCAAGCATTTCGCCAAGCTCTTTAAGGGAAACATCGGGATTTTCAAGTCTCAGCTCCGCCATGTTCCTGAGCTCGGGGGTAAGGCTTTCAAGTCCGTCAGTGTTCATGATGTACTCAATGTCCTCTATCTGCTTTTCCGATGCCTTGAGCGTCCGTTCAATATTAGCGGCGTCGCAGTTGGCAATGCGGTTAGCCTTGTTGCGCACGTCCTTTAAAATTTTTACGTTCATAAGCTCGATAGAGGAGCGTGTGGCTCCCATAAGTGTGAGCATATCCTCAATATCCTCGCTGCCCTTGAAATACAGCACATAAACGCCCTTGCGCTCCACATATTTCGCCTTTATCCCAAGGCTTTCGATAAGGTCCCGCAGGTCGGTGCAAAGCTCCTCGTATGGAACGGCAAACTCAAGATGATATTCCTTCAGCGGCTCCGTCATGCTTCCGCAGGAAAGAAATGCTCCCGCTAAAAAGGCAAAAACGTTGTTGTTGTGGATAACATCATTCTGAATACGGTGAATGAGACTGCGGCTTGAAATGCGGTAGCGGAAGATTATCTCCTCCCTGTCGCTCTCCTCGGAAACAGACAGGCTGTAAAGAACAGAGCCGTTCTTTTTTGGGGCCTCCGAAACGGATATCATGTCCTTGCGCCCGATGACCTTGTCGGAGAGCTTTCGGAACATATCCGCCGCCAGCTTGTTTTCCGTCTGAAAGAGGATCTCGTCCGCCCCGAAATGGCGGCAGAATAAAAGCATACCGTAGAGGCAGGCGTATTCCCTGTCCCTGTCGGTAATGACTGAGCAAAGCTCTTCCTTAACGTTCTGTGAAAATGACAATTTTATCCCACCTTATACTAATCTCTGACCAACCGTAAGACTAAATTCGACAGCTATAACCCAGCCACTCGTCGTCAAGTTTCCTTGCAATGCATAAAATGCTTTGCTGCGGTCGCTTTCATAGATTGGCTGTGTTCTATCTGCCGCCTTTGTCTAAAGAACGGTCAGAGATTTGTATTAAAATAAAAAAACTGAATCTTTAGTGCTACCTGCAATGCTTTGCAATAAGCTCACGGGATGTTATTTCAGAATGGTCATACTCGATTTCAAAGTAATCAAGAATTGCTTTCATATCATCCTGTAATGATAAAAATACATCTAAAAGTCTGTTTGGTTTATTGTTCTTCTGCCACTCTTTAAGACCTGTATAATAGAACAGCTTATTTTCTTCATTGATATAAAATGGTACAAGGTTATTTGCAAGACACATTTTTAAAATGAGTAATCTTCCAACTCTGCCGTTACCGTCATAGAAAGGGTGGATTTTTTCAAATTCCATATGAAACTGCGCAATATCGTATAGATCGGGAGATATTAAATTCTGATAATTTCTGAGAAGCAGCACCATTAACTGATGAACCTCTTTAGGTTTAGCTGTTTCAATTTCACCGACTATATTTGCGTATTTTTTGTAATCGCCGATAACAGCTTCAGAATTATTATCTGTTATCAACCCGTTTTTCAAAATATGGTGAATCTTTTTAATATATTCCTCTGTTAACGGTTCATAAAGAGTATCTAACACGAAATCCAAACATTTAAAATGATTAGAGGCTTCAAACACATCGTTTACAAGGGCAGCACCCTCAATGCTGTGGGTCTCAAAGATGTATCGTGTTTGTTCATGAGAAAGACGGCTGCCTTCAATATGATTTGAATTATAGGCAAAATCAACCTGAATTTTATGATAGATCCCGCCGCTTATTTTATTATTCTTTTCAAACAGCAGCGTATCTGTAAGAATTCTGTTTTTAGTCATGGTAGGTTTTATAATCTCCTCAAATCCTGATTATTTTATCTTACGAAAACGCCTCCGCTTAAAGCTTTCCAACCTCAATATCCCTGTGCATGACCCTCGTCCGCACACCCTTATCCTCAAGATAAGCGTGCATATTTTCCGCAAAGGTAACGCTCCTGTGCTTGCCGCCGGTGCAGCCGAAGGCAATAACAAGAGAGGTCTTGCCCTCCTGCCTGTACAGGGGCAGCAGAAAATCAATAAGGTCACGGAGCTTTTTCTCAAGCTCCCTTGACTGCTCAAAGCTCATAACATAATCCCTTACGCAGCTTTCAAGCCCCGTGTGCTTTCTCAGCTCGGGAATGTAGTAGGGATTGGGGAGACATCTCACATCGAGAACCAGATCAGCCTCTCTGCACATACCGTACTTGAAGCCGAAGGACATGACCTTTACCGCCATTCTGTCATCGGGATTGTCCATAAACAGATCGGTAACGGTGTCTCTGAGCTGAGCCATGCTCATGTCGGAGGTGTCGATGTAATAATCCGCCGCCTCACGGATACTTGACAGCACCGATCTTTCCTTGGTGATAGCGCTCAGCAGACTACCGTGACATTCCTCGTCAAGAGGGTGTCTGCGCCTTGTCTCCTTGTAGCGCTTGATAAGAACATCGTCCGAAGCGTCAAGGAAAAGTATCTTCACATCGGGACCCGAGTGCCTGAGATATTCAAGCCCCCCGTCCAGCTGATAGAACATATCCCCGCCGCGGATATCCGTAACAATGGCGACCTTGTCCATATGCCCCTTTGACTGAACGCAGATGTCCGCAAATTTTGGGATAAGCTGAGGCGGAATGTTGTCAATGCAGTAATAACCGATGTCCTCAAGAGCGTTTACCGCACCCGATTTACCCGAACCCGACAGCCCCGTAACGATGAGAAATTTCATAGCCCTATCTCCTTTTACCTGAATCACAGAAAAACTTCTTACTCTATTTTACCATGATTCCGATGTTTTTTCAATATGATTTTCTGAAAATAAATTTACATTACCCCTTGACAAGCGGAAAAAAGTATGATATACTAATCACATTAGTCAGAAAGGAGGCAGGAAAATGTTAAAGCATATCGAAGTATCGCATGAAATAAATACGGAAATGAACACCTGCCCCATATCGGACAAATAGCCTGAATACAAGGAAAAATCCCATTCAAGCGTGCATTTCCGTAAAGGAAGTGTGCGCTGTTTTTATTAAGAGGAGAATGATAATGGAAATAAAATACCGCCCCGCAGTCCCCGAGGATATAGAAGAAATAACCGCCCTTGTAAGAGCCGCAGTTGCCGAGATGGAAAGAAACGGAATAAACCAGTGGGACGATATATATCCGACCGAGGAGGATTTTTCGGAGGATATTTCCAAAGGAGAGCAGTACATAGGAACAGCTGACGGCAAAACAGCGGTGATATATGCTATAAATCAAAGCTGTGACGATGAATATAAAAACGGAGAATGGCAGTATCCCGATGAACCGTTCGCAGTTATCCACAGACTATGCGTCAGCCCTGCCTTTCAGCATATGGGAATAGCCGCCCAAACCGTCCTGCATATAGAGAAGCAGCTGCGTGAGCAAGGGATAAAAGCGATACGCCTTGACGTGTTCACCGAAAATCCCTATGCACTCCGTCTTTATGAAAAGCATGGCTTTAAGAAAACGGGAACAGCCGAATGGCGCAAGGGAAAATTTTATCTTATGGAAAAATACATAGGCTGACAGAAACAGAATAAGGAGGCAGTATCATAGGAATGGCAGGAGCCGGCGCAGACAGCCCGTATATGTATCAGATAGGCATAAACGTCAGCCCCGAATTCCGTGGAAACGGCATAGGCGCAGCCCTTGTGACACTTTTAAAAAACAAACTTCTTGAATCGGGAAAATTACCCTATTACGGCACCTCGGTCTCACATATCGCCTCACAGAAAACCGCAGTAAAAGCTGGCTTTTTCCCCACATGGGCAGAGCTTGTTACAACCGAAAGAAAGCAGTAAGCTGCTTTTGATATAATACATAATAAGGAGGACAAACCAATGAACGCAATTAAAGGAAAAACCGACTGTAAGCCCATAGAAACAGGCTATGACGAAAGCAGGATAGAAAAGCTGGATTCAAGGCTTTCAGAGATGATCGAAAAGAAGCTCATACACGGAGCCGCCTACTGTATATCCCATAAGGGCAAGGTGATCGCACACGGAGCAGTGGGCAGAAACAACGGTATGGGCATAGACACACCCATGAAGCCCGATACGGTGTTCGGAATAGCCTCCATCACCAAGACCTTCACCGCCGCAGCAATAATGCAGCTTGTGGAGGACGGCTATATCAGATTAAATACTCCCGTCGGAGAAATCCTCCCTCAGTTTTCGGAGAAGCCCTTTGACGGCATAACCCTTTGGCACCTGCTCACCCATACCTCGGGACTGTATCCCGACGGCGGCTGTTTCCCCGAATCGGCGCCCAAGGATGCATGGGAGCTTATCGAAGCCGCCGCAGAAAAATGGGACGGCAAAAGCGATTTTGACTGGATAACCGCAGGAATATCGGCAGGACTCCGCCGACCCACAGGCAAAGAGTGGCAGTATTGCTCCTTCGGCTTTGCGCTTCTGGGAGAAGTGGTAAGCAGAGTAAGCGGAATGAATGTCCACGATTATATTGAAGAAAAGATAATGCGTCCCCTTAAAATGCAGGACAGCGGCTTTTATTTCACACCCGAGACTGCGGCAAGAGGCTTTGTTGACAGAGAGGAGCATAAGAAATATCTTGAAAGCATAGTAAAGGGCGAAATAAACGGACGTGACGGCGAAGGCAGCGTGTGGGATAAGATCCCCATGACAGGCGGCGGGATACATTCCACAGTATATGATCTTGTCCGCTACGGCAATGCCTTTATTTACGGCGGAAGATTCGAGGGCGGACGTATCCTCGGCAGAAAATCGGTTGAAAAAATGAGCACAGTCCAGCTCCATAATATACCCGATCACTGCTGGGGAGCAGATGAGCCAAACCATGAATATGGCGTTGGCTTTGATATCCGCAGAACGCTTAATTTCTCCTATTCGGACAGAACAATAATGCATGAGGGCGCAGGAGCCTCATCTCTGGATATCGACCTTGATGAGCAGCTTGTTGCAGCATGGTTCGTTCCCTTTGACGAGGGAGCAAACGGCTGGTCAGCAGAACCCCTCTACAACGTGCAGAATATAATCTGGTCGGGGCTTATATGATCAAGGCAATAAAACAAAAGCTGAGTGTATGCAAAGCGGTAGCCGCCGTCACATATAAGGAGTGGAGCGCCTACCGCACCCACTCCCTCGTGTCGGTGTTTGTGGGACCCGTGTATTTTATAGTGCAGTATTTCATCTGGACAGCAGTTTACGGTGATAACGGCACTCTCGGAGGAATGGAGCTGACCCATACTATCCGCTATTTCGGAGTTATCGCCCTCATAGGCTATCTCACCATGGATTTTGCGGACTGGAACCTGCAAATGCTTGTGGGAACGGGAAAATTCCTAACCTTTGCCCTGCGCCCCATGCACCATCGCTTCTATGCCCTCTCACAGAAAATAGGGCATAGGATATTAGGCTTTTTCCTTGAATTTCTCCCATGCTTTGTGATATTCCGGT
>JAGBFZ010000318.1 GCA_018110855.1 Oscillospiraceae bacterium | reverse complement strand
GGAGGGCGAGAGACGGATATTTCTGTCCTCGGGATCCTTTTTGTAGGGGAAGGTCGCTCCTGCGCCTGTGAGGACAACGCCGCCCTCCTTGCAGAGCCTTGCAACCTCCTTTGCACAGCCCGTAAGGGTGTTTACGGAGATGAAGTAGCCGCCCTTGGGAACGTTCCATGTAAGGATATCAAGGTCACCCAGCTTCTCGGTAAGCATTTTGATAACCATATCGAATTTGGGGGCGAGGATTGCCTTGTGCTTTTCCATATATGCCTTGAGTCCCTCTGCGTCCTTGAAATAGCGGACGTGACGGAGCTGATTTACCTTATCATAGCTGATGTTCTGCATTCCGAGGAGCTTTGTTATCTGGGCGATATTGTTCTCCGAGGCTGCCATTACCGCAACGCCTGCGCCCGGGAAGGTTATCTTTGAGGTGGAGGCAAATTCGAAGATCATATCCTCATTGCCGCACTTCTTTGCTTCATCGAAAATGTTCAGGATATTGTCATGGTCATCCTTGAGGTGGTGAATGCAGTATGCGTTATCCCAGAAAATACGGAAATCCTCTGCGGCGGGCTTTAATGCTGCGAAACGCTTTACTGTTTCATCGGAATAGGTGTATCCGTCGGGGTTTGAGTACATGGGAACGCACCAGATCCCCTTGATCTCGGGGTCTGAGGAAACGAGCTTCTCAACCATATCCATATCAGGACCTGTTGGAGTCATGGGAACGTTTATCATCTCAACGCCGAAGGTCTCAGTGATTGAAAAATGGCGGTCATAGCCGGGTACGGGGCAGAGGAATTTAACCTTGTCGCACTTGCCCCAAGGCTTAGAGCTGCCGTACACGCCGAACTGCATTGCTCTTGCAACGGAGTCGTACATAAGGGTAAGGCTTGAGTTGCCGCCAACGATGATGTTTGCAGGGGTAACGCCCAGAAGGTCGGCAAAAAGCTTCTTTGCTTCGGATATGCCTGTGAGGAAGCCGTAGTTGCGGACATCAACGCCGTCTGCATCGGTAAGGCAGGAGCTGCTGTTTAAAACGTCCAGCATGGGCATACTAAGCTCAAGCTGCTCTGCGCAGGGCTTTCCTCTTGACATATCGAGCTTTAACCCCTGTGCCTTGAAAGCCTCGTATTCCTTTTTACATTCGTCTCTGAAGGCTTCAAGCTGAGCCTTGCTCATATCCTTTAATGACATAATATTCTCCCTTTCAAAAAATCTTTCGACGCAGGGATATACCCTGCCTTATTCCATTATATATAATATACTATTTCCCGACATTTTGCAAGCGTTTTAAAAAAGTCCGTCAAATTGTTTTCACTTTATACACAATTGTCCTTGTGTGGCGGACATTTTTGCGGCGTTTGTAATCGGGAAAATTCTTATTTCTATTAAATAATAATATAAATGTTATGATTTACAATGTGCAGTAAAGATTAGTTTCCCATGCGGGAATGTACAAAAGGTGTCTGATATAAAGCTTTAGTTCGGGATTTATTTCATGGACCTTTAAGGGCAGTTCAAATATATCCCCGTTTCGGTGATACAGGGCGCAGATCAGTCTGCTGCCGGCTTTCAGCGAGTCTTTGCAGCCCTCAAGAGCTTCATATTCCGCTCCTTCAACGTCCATTTTGATAAGCGTGGCGTTATGACAAAGACGGTCGCCCGTTATTCCCCCCACGGTTTTCAGCTTGACGCCGCTTCCGTCCGTTAGCTTGGAATTTCGTCCCGAACGGTCGGAAAATGTAAGCTCAGTATTATCATTCCATGCGGCGGCGTTTTCGAGAGCGATATTTCCCATTCCGTCAGCGGCTTTTGTGAGCTTGCGGAAATTTCGGGAATCCGGCTCAACGGCATAGATATGCTCATATCTGCCCTTTGTCAGCTCGTTAAATTCAAGCACCGTATCGCCGTTGTATGCGCCCATGTCGATATAGCGCTCATGGTCTGTGAGCTTGATTATATCCTGCCATATATCGGATTTAGGCACGGTGCAGCGGTGAAGATAGTCTATCTTTCCGCTTATCCTGAAATTGATGATATCCGCATAGGTCTGCTTTGATTTTTCGTCTGCAAGCAGGTCATAGACCTTCTGTATCTTTTCGGCATTTTCAAGGCAGTATTCATAGGTGAAAAGTCCCTCTCCCACAACGGGTACATCGGGGGCAAGGAGGATATGCCGCTCTGCCATTTCCGAAATTCGGCGGTAAAGGCTTTCGTATCCCGCTCCGAATGCCAGCACAATAACAAAATCCTCAATGAGCTTTTCTATCTGCGAGAGGGAATGGACAAGATGCCCCTTGAAATAATGCCCTCTCACAAATTCGTCGCTGGCGAAAAAGCCTGCGGCGGTTATGCCGTATTTTTCAAAAACACGAAGTATCTTCTCCGCTCCGTCGCCCATGCCGTAGATGAAGATGGGCAGGTCGGTCTTTCGGAGATAGTCCCATGAGTTTTCCTTTTCGGTGATGAAATCAAGCATCTTCATCGTCCTCGTCATCAAAATGCTCGAAGTCATGATGGTGATGTCCGCCTGTTATCATGTCTCTGCCGCGGATATTGTATGCGTCACGCTGCTTTTCTATCTGCTCGTCAAGGAGCTGCAGAAATTTCCTCGGCGCTTTAATGGATTTGACTTCCTTCTGCGGTGTGTCCACATCCTTTACGTTTATTACCACCGTTCCGCAGCCGAAAAGACGCTGTCCGAAGGGGAGCACCAGCTTTTTGTCATTTACCCTGTAAAGGTCAAACTCGTCCTCCTCAATGGTGAAAAAGCCCTTTCGGGTTATGAATTTCTTCTCTGTGAGAAAATATCTGGTAAAGGATATGGGCAGACCGAATATTGTACGCTTTTTGTCTGTCCAGATATAATCAAAGTCGGCTTTCATATTAAATTTATCCTTTCCATAAAAAAATTTTTATTTTGCTCTTGACAAATCGGCACATTTGTGCTATAATATTAATATCATACCGCAGACTTTGATGATCTGCGGTATGAATGTTATTTTTATTTCAGCGCCGCCATTGCTCTTTTGCCGATATCGTGACGGTAATGGGCATTCTCGAAGGTTATCTTCTCCACTGCCTTATAGGATCTCTCCAGCGCCTCGGGGAGAGTATCTCCTGTTGCCGTTACACCGATTACACGTCCGCCGTTTGTGTAGAATTTGCCGTTCTCGAACTTTGTTCCCGCATGGTAGACAAATGCTCCGTCAACCTGTCCCTTTTCGTCCATGCCGCTCATCTCAAGTCCCTTGGGGTATGACTGAGGATAGCCCCCCGATGCCATTACCACACAGGTGCAATACTGCTTTTTCCACTTGATATCAATATCTGCAAGAGTGCCGTTGTAGATTGCTTCGAATATTTCGCAGAGGTCGCCGTCAAGGAGGGGGAGGACTACCTGTGTTTCGGGGTCGCCGAAACGGCAGTTATACTC
>JAGBFZ010000317.1 GCA_018110855.1 Oscillospiraceae bacterium | reverse complement strand
GACCAATATCCTTGCTCTTAATGCGGCTGTTGAGGCGGCAAGAGCTGGTGACGCAGGCAAGGGCTTTGCGGTAGTTGCGGACGAGGTAAGGAACCTTGCTTCCAAGAGTGCAGAGGCGGCTCAGCTTACCACATCTCTCATTTCCGCTACTGTTGAGGCTGTTAATGACGGCTCCTCCAAGGTGAACGGCGCTGCCGAATCCATGCGTGAGATAACCGAAAAGGCTAAGGAAACCAGCCGCCTTATTGACGAGATATCCGACGCTTCGGGCGAGCAGGCTACTGCTATCATGCAGGTTACGGTGGGTCTTGAAAAGATATCCGACGTTGTTCAGCAGAACAGCGCAACTGCCGAACAGACTGCCGCTTCCTGCGCACAGCTCAGCAGTCAGTCGCAGATACTTAAAAAGCAGGTCGATGTGCTTAAGGCTTGATCATGTAATAATTGGAGCGGGCTTTCCGATTTTTCGGGAAGCCCGTTTTGTATAGCATTATTCATCGTCATCCCTGTATTCAAGAATATCTCCGGGCTGGCATTTCAGCACTCTGCATATGGAATCAAGGGTGGAAAAGCGGACTGCTTTGACCTTTCCTGTTTTCAGATTGGAGAGATTTACGTTTGATATGCCCACCTGCTCTGCAAGCTCGTTCAGGGACATTTTGCGGTCTGCCATTACTCGGTCAAGCCGAAGGATTATACTCATGAAGCCTTCCTCCTTACAAGGTCTCGTCCGATTCCTGCTGGAGCAGGGCGCCGTATCTGAATACTCCCGAAATGCAGCAGAGGGTCAGTCCTGCAGCAAGGCTGAGACCGTATATTTCGGGAACTGAGCCGTGGGTGAGGTACATGGATATGAAATAAAGAGGCTCGGAGGCGATGAACATTATGCCTGCAGTTAATATCTTTCTGCCGTTTGCTTCGGTAAAGGGGCTTTCGTCACGGGTCATTTGCCATAGCAGTGAACAGGATATGACAACAGCAGCTATTCCTGCGCCAATAACGATTATCATCAGAAGTCCTGCGATAAGCCCCGAAAGGGAAAATGACACACTTTCGGCGGACTGATACCCTTCTGTAAAGCCTGCTCCGAAGTTTTTGACAAAGGTGTATAGGGGCAGGAGCATATAGACGATCAGGACTGTGACGGCGAGCTTGCCCGAATTGCGGATCTTTTTTCTGAGAATTTCCTTTTCCATAAATACTTACTCCTTTTGTTTCGGCGGCGCTTTTTTCCGCCTTGTTTTTTTATTGTGATTTTATTATAACTCATAAAATAATGTATGTCAATAACTATTTAACGATAAACGTTAAATTTTATATTATTAACATAAATAATGTTGATTCTTTGTGCATATTTTGCAATTTTTTCAAAAGGGTTCAATGTCATAATAATTTTCTGTCGGAAAAATGGGAGAATATAATACTAATAACCAATAAAACTATAGACAAATAATCTTCGCATAATCCATATACGCAAGATTATGCCCGATTTTTTTGTACAGTTTTAATTGGTTATTAACATAATATTATTAAAGCATACGGGGCATATGAAAAAAATTGGGACATAAGCGTTTTTTGGGGCGACCTTTCTATAAACAAACTGCCCCGCAGAATTTTGTCTGCGGGGCATACATTACTCTTTGCCTGCTTTTTCAACTCGGAAAACTATCAGGGGGATAAGCGTCCACTGAAGGACTATTCCGAATATTCCTGCAGTTATGCTTGTGAGGATGACTGCGGGATTAAGGGCTGTATTGCCAAGAACGTAAACCGAGAAAAGTATTGCTGCGGCTCTTACGGCTCTTCCGCCTATCTGTGCGGCAAGCACCTTGCCGACAGTCGGGAGCTTGACGGTTCTCAGAAGTCCCGAAATAAGTCCGTAGGCGCAAAGCTCGATCATCATAAAGGGAAGCATGACCGTCCCCGGCATTCCCGAGAGAAGGGAGCTTGCAAGGGGTCCTAACAGTCCTGCCGCTGCACCTGCCCACGGTCCTGCAAGAAGCCCTGCGAGAATTATGGGGAGATGCATGGGGAGGAAGGTCTCTCCAAGCTTTGTTCCAAGTCCCGAGACGGCTCCCATTACATGGAAAAGCTGGGGAATTGCCACGGCTCCCACAATTGCCGCAATTGCTGCGAGGGTCTGGAATTTTATTGAAAGGCGGGGTTTGTCGATTGTTCTTGATGATGACATTCTGATGCACTCCTTTTTGATTATTGTTATCTCATTATACCATTTCCCCATAACAAATTCATGTTTATATTTTGAATTTTGAGATTTTTTCGGAATCATTGACAAATCCTTCAGGCTATGCTATAAATAATATAATAAGATATTTACATGGGGGACGACAGCATGAAAAAAATCATTTCGGCATTGGCGGCTGTTTTGCTGATATTCTGCTCCTGCGGCAATACGGAAAATTCTCCGCAAACGGATGCTTCGGAAACGGTTTCCGACACAAGCGTCATATCGGAGACAGCTTCGATCACAAGCACTGTTTCCGAGACAGCTACGGAGACGGAAATTTCCGAGCCTCTTGAAGTTATCCCGTGCTTTTCCTATTCGGGGGACGAGCCGTGCTTAAAGGCGCTTTCGGAAATTGCGAAGGGCTTTCCTGCGGGGACTGTTCTGAGATATGATCTTTCGGACATTGACGGAGATTTCGAGGAGGAGCTGCTTATCCTTGCACCTCACCCCGAGGATATGGATAAATGCGCTCTTTATGCTGTTTCCCGGGACGGGGGATATCGTGTTTCTCCGCCGCTGTATTCATTTGAGGAGAATAATTATTATGGCTGCACAGCGTTTTGGAATGAGTCGGGAGAGTGTTGTATCGCTGTGGCTTCGAGGAATGGGAAGAGCTATAAAGATACGGCTTATTATATGCCTGCTTCCCTTGAGACTGTTTCGGAAAAGGAGCATGGCTATATTGACAGTTCGGGCTTTCATCCCGAAAATGCTTTCAGGGAATACAGCATCCCCTTTTTTTCCGCACAGGATATGACTTCCGAGGAGCTTTCGGAAAAAATCATTTCAGAGCTTTTAAAAACGCCCCTTGAAAGGGCGAAGAAATATGCTGACGGTAATTCTCAATATATACTTGCGGATATTACGGGGGACGCTTTTCCCGAAATGATTGCGGTTTTTGCAGAGGGGTATGTCACTGATATGTCCTGGTGTGCTTATGATATGAGCGGAAGATATCCCGTACGATTTGCCTCCGGAACACTTGACTGTGATGAAAGCATTAAGCTTATTTCGGACGGGAACGGCGGAAGAAAGCTGGTTTCCGCTTACACTCTCGGCTGCACTTTTGAGATAGGATTCAGAAAAGCAGAAATATGCGATGTGACCTATCCGCTGCAAAGCAGATGCCGCACCCTGGGCTGCGAGAAATTTTTTTACTTAAATTCGGAAGGTGACATGAAAACCGCTTATCGCACCGAGCTTTTTATGGACGGCAGGGATTATGAAGGCAGAGGTGAATATTTTGATTTTTCCTTTGAGCCTGACGGGTATTATAAGGATTCGGCTTTTGATATGATGTATTCCGATTTTCTTTCGGGATATGATATCCTCCTTGAAATCGGGATAGATGAAAACGGTGAGCCTATAATTGTAGGAGGCAATTCTGAATTTGTCGAATATCCCGAGGTAAACAATGCTCCTGTTGGCGTGGGTGAAGCGGTAAAATACGTTGATGTATGCGGTAAAATGTATGCGGCGGACAGTGAGGATATTACGATCCATGCCGAGGATATTCCCGAGGATTTTGATTTTTCGGTTTTAAACAGCTTTCCGAGGCTCAGAAGTCTCAGTCTTTCGGGAGAGGCTGAAAACGCTGTGAAGAAGGTTTTTTCTCCTTCGGATTGGTGCGGAAGGGTGAAAAATCTGACTGTTGATCCCTTGCTGTTTGAGCCTGAGGGCGGTTATGGCTGCTTTGAAAATGTGAAAGTTATTGTTGTCCGTGGCAGACCCGACAGCATTGAATTTATCAGCGATATGAAAAGCATTGAGGTTTTTTCCTGCGAGTATGCGCCCGATTACGAGTTTTTGAGGCCCCTTATGAAGCTGCCGAAGCTGGCGGTTATTTCCGACAGCGGGATATGGTCTTTTTTGGGGGATGAAAAAGGAAAAAATATTCCCGAGGATTTCGGAAAATGGCTTGAGGATGATCGGATAATCTGGGCATCTGTCAAGGTCGGATAATTTTTTTGAAAGGAATTTTTTATGAAACACACTGTAAATGAAATGCTCTGCAAAAGCGGTGCTAATAATATTTTCGGGGTGATGTATCTGCCTGCGGAAATGGGTAAAAAATTGCCCGTTGTTATTCTGTCTCACGGGTACAATTCCTCCTATTCCCACGTTCTTGACATGGCTCAGTGCCTTGCGGAAAGTGGCTTTGCGGCTTACTGCTATGATTTCTGCGGCGGTTCGACGATTTCAAAAAGCGATGGAAAATCAACCGATATGAGCATAGCCACCGAAATTGCTGACCTCAAAAATGTGATCCGAATGCTTTCGGGGCTTGATTATATTGACAAGGACAGACTTTTCCTGTATGGAGAAAGTCAGGGCGGTTTTGTTTCCGCTCTTACGGCGGCAGAGATCCCCGAAAAAATTTCGGGTATGGCGCTTTTATATCCTGCATTTTGTATTCCCGATAACTGGCTCCCGAGAGACCCCGAGGAAATGACAGAGCCTGTTGATTTTATGGGAATGAAGCTGTCGAGAAAATTTCGTGATGAGCTGCCCGATTATGATGTTTTTGAGGCTGTGAAAAATTTCACGAAGCCTGTTATTGTTCATCATGGGGACGCTGACGGGCTTGTTGACATTGCATATGCCGAGAGGATAAGCAGAGCTTTTCCCGATTGCAGGCTTCATATTTACGAAAATGAGGGGCATGGATTTTCCGCAGGAGCAAGGAAAATATTGCGGGAAAGGACTGCGGAATTTTTTGAAAGACTTGCTTTCTGATTTGAAAAATACGCAAGTGAGATCAAGAAAATATTTTTTCTTTCCTGTATAATAATTACAGAGCAGCAAAAAGAGGTGTAACGGCTGATGAACGAATGGTACAGGAGTATTCAGAATATAATTAATATTATTGATGAATCCATAAAACAGAAAAATGACGAGGAGATGAGCCTTGCTTTTCTGGCACGCAGGCTTGGATATTCGGAATTTTATGTTTCTCGTAAATTCAAAGAAATTTCGGGAATGAGCTTCAGAGATTATCTGCGTTACCGTACTCTGGCTTTTGCGCTTAATGAGGTTCGTGATACGGACAAGGGGCTTCTGGATATTGCGCTGGAATATGGCTTTTCTTCTCATGAGGCTTTTTCACGGGCGTTCAGGGAAGCGTATGGCTTATCTCCCGGCGAATACCGGAAAAATCCCTGCCCTGTTTCTCTGCGCACTGTTATAAAGCCATTTGACTGCTACTTGACCTATATGGGAGGAAAAGATATGGCAAATATTTCAGATGATATTAAGATCTATTTTGTGACTATCCCTGCTCACAAGTATCTTCATATCAGAAATTATGAGAGCATTGGCTACTGGGATTTTTGGCAGAAGCAGGCGCAGATTCCCGGTCAGGATCATGAGACCATTTGCGGACTGCTGGACGGTATAAAAGGAAAGCTTGACGATATGGGCGGAACAGCTTCCAATAGCGGAAGCGGTCAGCTTATGGCATTTATCAACGAGCCTACGGGAAGAATTTGCAGCTGGGGCATTCCGCTGGCGGAAAGCTATGGTGTGCGGCTTCCTGCGGATTATAGCGGTGAAGTGCCCGAACAAATGCAGATAATGGACGTTCCCGAGGGCGAATATATTGTGTTTGAGCATGGTCCTTTTAATTTTGAGACGGAAAATCAGATGGTGGAGCAGAAAATCGAGGTGGCAATGAAAAGCTTTGATTATTCCGCTTCGGGTTATTCTCTTGATACTGCTCCCGGAAAAGTGTTTTATTTTTATCATGACCCCGACAGGTTCTGGAAATATATCAGACCCGTCCGAAAAATTCAGAACGATAAATGAAATAACGACATTTATATTTCAGGATATTTTTGCAGATCGCAATAATATCCTGTTTTTTTGAAAAGAATAATGTCTGCTCTCTGACTGAATGGCTCTATCTCAGTTCCGCTATTTTATTTCTGTATTCGGTAGGAGAGCAGCCTGCTATCCTTCGGAACTGCCTGTTAAAATTGGATATATTGCAGAATCCGCAGTCAAACGCTATTTCCAGAACGTTCTTTTTTGTGCCGATAAGCGCTTTGCACGCCTTATCGATCCTGAAATGGGAAATATACTCTATTGCACTTAATCCAACGTGCTTACGAAATCGGTTCATAAAATAGCTCTCACTCAGATGAACCGATGCAGCAAGCTGTCTGACTGTGATATTTTCATTGAAATGCTCTGCTATATATTCAAGGGCAGGCCGTATGATACTTCCCGATTCACTGAGATCTATATCATTGTCCGATTCCGTTTCAAGCAGCCAGAAAAGCCTGATTATCTCGCTGCGCATAAGCATATCAAGCTGCGGCGAATCCCCTTTTGCGCAGGAAAAGATATTATCTGTTATCATTTCCAGCTCGGGATAATAATGATGCTTCGGAGTAATATGCTTCCGAACTCTCATGCTGCCGTTTATCAGCGGTCTGATACACTCGCTCATATATCTGTCCGAATCCGAACAGCCGAAGATCTCAGGACTGAAAACAAGAGTATCATATACCTGTCGGGTATTGGCGCAGGGATAGATCGAATGAAGCACATTGGGCTGAGTGATGATTATGTCACCCTTGGCTGATGTGAATTTTTCCTCGCCGCAGATGAACTCCGCCGCACCCTCGCGGATAAAATTTATTTCGAACTCGCTGTGCCAGTGCATCGGGACGCAGTTGAAATGATCAGGAATAACACATTTATAATAGCTGAAGGGTTTGATATCAGAACTGTGGATACGGTTTTCTCTGGAATCCATATGATTCATGCTGCCACCTCCAAAAGTAGAATAGTATCAGGATTTGGTAGAATATCAATAGATTTTAACAGCGTTTTATAGTATTATATCATATAGAACAGAGAATTTCAATGACCTTTTTGAAAGGATGTGCTGAATATGATAAAAAAATATGTTTATGGGCACCCATTTCCGACTGAGGCGGCAGTAAAAAAAATTGAAAGCTCGGAAGATATGCTCCCTTTTTTTGAAACGGATAACAGCGGGACATTTATCTATGAGCTTTCCGAGGACGATATCGTTTATGGTCTGGGTGAACAGATCCGAGGCATTAACAAACGAGGCTGGCAGTATGTCAGCTGGAGTTATGACAATCCCAATCACCATGAGGATACCCGCTCCCTTTACGGCTCACATAATTTTATTATGA
This sequence comes from Oscillospiraceae bacterium, assembly GCA_018110855.1. Lineage (GTDB taxonomy): Bacteria > Bacillota > Clostridia > Oscillospirales > Ruminococcaceae > Huintestinicola. The sequence continues at coordinate 1,157 of JAGBFZ010000317.1, read as the reverse complement.
TATGCGGAAAGGAAACATTCGGAGCATTTTTTGACTATGCGGGCAAAATGGAATTTGACATCGGCTACACTAACAGAAGCGTTATGAAGATCAAAGCTGCAAAAAATGACCTTATCGTTTATATTATCACAGGTGAGAACGAGAAGGATATTGTCAGGCAGTTCAGACAGCTTATCGGCAGAAGCTATATTCCTCCCTTCTGGGCATTCGGCTATGGTCAGAGCCGCTGGGGATACAAAAATGAGCAGGATATCCGTGCCGTTGCTGAGCAGTACAAGGCTGCGGGCATACCAATTGACAGCATATATCTTGATATTGACTACATGGAACGTTACAAGGATTTTACTGTTGACAAGGAACGCTTCCCCGATCTTGAAAAGCTCGTTACAGATATGAAAGAGCAGGGCATACGTCTTGTTCCCATTATTGACGCAGGCGTTAAGATCGAGGACGGCTACGAGGTTTACGAGGAAGGGGTGCAGAAAAATTATTTCTGCAAAAATGCTGACGGCGGCGATTTCGTAGGCGCAGTATGGCCAGGACGGGTACATTTCCCCGACTTTATGCAGCCCGAAGCAAGAAAATGGTTCGGCAGGAAATATTCCGCTCTGACAGAGCTTGGCATTGAAGGCTTCTGGAACGATATGAACGAGCCTGCGATCTTCTATACCGAGGACAGGCTTGCGGATACCTGTGCCGAGATCCGGAAGCCCACTTCGGGAAATATGGGTATAAATGAATATTTCAGATTCACGGGAATGGTTGCGGGGCTGAACGGCAACACAGGCGATTATGACAAATTCTATCATAATGCAAATGGTCAGATGGTAAAGCACAGCGACATTCACAACCTTTACGGAATGAACATGACTCGTTCCGCATTTGAGGCTTTGCAGGAGATCTGTCCCGAGAAGCGCACTCTGTTTTTCTCCCGTTCCTCCTATATCGGAGCCCACCGTTACGGCGGCATCTGGCAGGGAGACAACAAATCCTGGTGGTCCCATATACTTCAGTCCATGCAGCAGCTTCCTGCGCTGAATATGGCAGGCTTTCTCTTCACAGGCTCGGATACGGGCGGATTCGGCTGCGACACTACCGAGGATCTGATGCTCCGCTGGCTGCAGTATTCACTGTTCACTCCCCTTTTCCGCAATCAT
>JAGBFZ010000316.1 GCA_018110855.1 Oscillospiraceae bacterium | reverse complement strand
GTTCATTGCATAGAAGGGCGGCTTGGAAGAAGGGAAGTTTGTTACAAAAATAAACTCTGTTCCGTAGTTCTCCTTTGCATAGTTGCAGAGGAATACCTCGTCCTCAGGCTCAAGGTCGAATTTGTTCTTTGCCTTGTTTCCCTTGATAAGAGTAACTGCGTCCTCAAACTTTATTGCGGGAATCTCTGTTATCTCAGGGATATCTGCGCCGAGAATCTTTATTTCCTGAGCATAATTCTCCTTGAGATAATCCATAAGATAACGGAGCATTGCAGTCTCCATGTTCATAACATCATACATATCGTTGATGAAGCCCATCTCAAAGTCAAGACCGATATATTCATTAAGATGACGGGAAGTGGAGTGGCGCTCTGCACGGTAAACGGGAGCTATCTCAAATACTCTGTCAAAGAATGCCACCGCAGCCTGCTTGTAGAACTGAGGGGACTGATTGAGGAATGCCTCGTTATCAAAGTAATCGAGACGGAAAATATTTGCGCCTCCCTCTGCGCCCTGAGCAACGATCTTGGGAGTGTGGATCTCGGTGAATTTATTCTTGATCATAAACTCTCTGAAACCCGAAACAACGCCCTCCTGAAACTTGAAAACAGCTCTCTCAACGGGATTTCTGAGAGAAACGCTTCTGTTATCAAGATTTACATCAAGGCTGCAGCCGATCTTCCTTGCGGAAACGTGAAGAGGATAATCGAAATCGGGCTTATGGATAAGCTTGATGCCTGTAAGTGAAAGCTCAATACCATTATATGCACGGTCATCATTCTTAACGATTCCCTTGGCAGTAACAAAGCAGCCCTCCTTGATACCTTCGATACTGTCGGGACAGGTATCGGGGGAATAGACTGTCTGAATAAGATATCTTGCTGTTCTGAGGATAACAAAGGCAAATCCGCCCATTTTCTTGACCTTATGAACGCAGGCGGAAATTTCGATCTCGCTGCCCTCGCTTTTTTTTGCTTCATCGAGATCAAACTCGTATATCAGCGTTTTTCCGTCGATTTTCTCCATATAAAACATCCTTTCCTGAGAGTTTTGAATTATGAAAACTATTCAAAATGCAAAACCCGTCTGCCTCGGAACACATCCGAAGCTGTCCGAAGAATCATCCTCCGGACCTCACGGCACAGGATATCCCCTGCCGTTATTTCCATAAAATAGATTATAACACACCTTTTGACGGTTGTCAATATTATTATTCCAAAAGCTTTTCGGTAACAGGTCCGAATTTTGATACTATCTCAATGATAAGGATCGCTGTCATCACCCAGAAGCTCACACATTTCACAATGATAGGAAACGTTCTTTTGCTGTGATATTCCGTGCTTCGGGGAAGGGATATTCTTCTGCGGCTGAGAAGTACCGCAAGAGTTACTGCCCCGATCAAAAGAAATACGCCTAAATATGCGAGCCAATAGCCTTCCACTGTGGAATCATCAGTGAGAAATTTCACAATATTGTTTGATGTTGCAAATAAATTAATGAAGATATGCCCTGCAACAGGCAGCAGAAGGGAGCCTGTTTTGACAGCTGCATAGCCGAAAACCAGTCCGACAAAGAAGCCAAGTATCATCTGAACAAGATTTCCATGCATCATACCAAAGATCAAAGCTGAGGCAAATATTGCAAACCGCTGGCTCACAATGCTCAGACGGCGGAGTATAACTCCTCTGAACATCAGCTCCTCCGCTATGGGACCGATAATTCCCGTCAGAAGTACTTCCCAGATAAGGAACGGAACAGACAGCTCCTCCTCCGTAAGATATTCCTCTTTGATCGGTGAAAAGCCTGCCGCAAAGCAGCCGCCCAGCACTATCTGCTGCACGATCACGCTCAGCACATAAAAAAGCATTACCATTCCGAAAAAGCCGAAAACTGTTCCTGCTGTAATATCATCTCCACGAAAATATTCGGAGAGCTTTTTCCTGCATTTACCCTTATCAAAAAGGAATATTCCCGTGCAGAATAATATAGAAGGAAGACTCCCCGCTATCATGTACGGAACATCCAATATCTGGGTATTTTCATCATTGATTCTGAACTCATATCCGAAAATCATCATAAGAATGAAAACAACATTTGCAAGGACAATCGAACCGACAGCATGGATAATAACTTCACTGAATGCAGTGCTGTAATTCTTCTTTATAGCTCTTCGTTCATATTCGGATACGGGTCTGAATGAGCCGCTTACATACTTATAGCTTTGATACTCGGGATACGGGATATGACTCCCGCCGCTGAAATTATTATGATTTTCTTCCATCAGAAGCTCCGATCTCAGCCTAAATAGCGCATTACTCCCACTACCTTGCCGATAATGGTGCATTGATCGCAGATGATAGGCTGCATAGTGTCATTTTCGGGCTGGAGACGGTAATGACCGTCCTCCTTGTAAAACCGTTTAACGGTTGCCTCTTCCTCGCCAACCATTACAGCTGCGATCTCGCCGTTGTCAACATATTCGGTCTTTTCAATGATAACGAAATCACCGTCAAGAATACCTGCATTCACCATACTCTCTCCCCTGATCTTAAGAGCAAACAGCTCGCCGCTGTAGCTTTTGTTGGGAAGGAAGTATATGTACTCCGAAATATCCTCGAATGCGGTCACAGGCTGACCTGCGGTAATAGTGCCGACAACGGGAAGCCTCATCGCGCTGCTGCCTGCAAGCTTGACAGCACGGTTCTTGCCCTCGATCTTGTCAAGATATCCCTGATCAACAAGGAAATTAACATATCTTGCAGCTGTGGAAGTGGAAGCGATCTCAAGATCGCGGCAGATCTCTCTGATAGAGGGAGAATAGCCCTCCTCTGTTCTCTGCTTGATGTACTCATATACCTTCTTGTGGATATCCTTCATTTTCATAACGATCTTCCTTTCGATTAATAATATTAAGCGTTGTACTTGTTTTTCAGCTTATCAAGAATAAGCCATGCACATTTGTTAACGTCACCGCAGCCCATGGTCAGGATAAGGTCTCCGCTCTGAGCATTTTCGGCGGCATATTCGGCGCACAGTTCAAAGTTTGCGTCATGCTCCTGCTCCTCGAACCAGACTGCACCTTCAACTCTTTCACTGATATCCTTATCGAAAATATTATAGGTGTTTTTCTCCCGAGAGCCCATTATCGCAGTGATAATACATTTGTCAGGAATGGACAAGACCCGTATGAAATCCTCAAGCAGCAAAGCTGTTCTTGAGAATGTAAAGGGCTGAAATACCGCCCAGACCTGTCTGAAGCCCATATCCACAGCTGCTTTCAGAGTTGCCTCAAGCTCAGCAGGATGATGACCGTAATCATCACAGACGGTGATCCCGTTCACCTCGCCGTACTTTTCAAAGCGGCGCTTTGCACCTCTGAAGCTGTCAAGTCCCGCACATATCATTTCGGGATCAGCGCCTGACATATATGCCGCCGCTGCGGCTGCCACAGCGTTCAGAACGTTGTGAAGACCGGGGATATGAAGCCTTGTATGGGTAAAAAGCTCACCCTTGTGATAAATATCAAATTCGGTCAGAAGCCCATTAACTCTTCTGATATTTGCGGCATACCAGTCATTTTCCTCGGAATAGCCGAAGGAAATGATCTCCTTGTCAAGTCCGCTGACAGCCTTTCGGGTGTTTTCATCATCGCCGTTGGCAATTATCTTATCCGCAAGGGAACAGAACTTATTAAATGATGCGATAACATTGTCAAGGGTCTTGAAATAATCAAGGTGATCTGCGTCCACATTCAGCACCACAGCAATATCGGGCGAAAGCTTTAGAAAATGATCCACAAATTCGCACGCCTCGCACACCATCGTGTCGGAGCTTCCAACACAGCCGCTTCCTCCTATTATCGGCAGCTTTCCGCCGATATATGCGGTTATGTCCATGCCGCCCTGCTTTAAGATCTGAGTTATCATGGAGGTAACAGTGGTCTTTCCGTGAGTTCCGCTTACGCAGACTGCGTTTTTATACCACTTTGTAACAAGTCCCAGCAGATCGCTTCGCTCAAGCACGGGCACTCCGCTTTCCTTTGCTGCAATTAGCTCAGGATTATCCTGCATAATTGCAGCTGTGTGGATTATCAGGTCAGCTCCCTTGATATTCTCCGCCCGCTGACCGAGGAACACCTCAATGCCCATTGAACGAACTGCTCTCAGGGTGTCTGTTTCATTGTTATCCGAGCCTGTGATGTGATACCCTTTAGCACTGAGTATCTGCGCAAGAGGATACATTCCGCTGCCGCCGATGCCGATCATGTGGATATGTTTCTTATCCTTCAAAATATCATCATCAAAATTATTAAGATAATTATCCAAAAGTTTCACCTCTGTTTAAAAATATTTAAGAGTCATATATTATAATTGAAATATGGATTGGAAAAACTTTCATTTTTACCACATTCCGAATAATACGGCGAACAGGAAACAATAATACTATTATCCGAATGCCGCAGATTTTAAGGAGGACATTTCACTATGACAATCACCGATATTAAGATTCGCAAGATCATTCCCGAAGGACGTCTGAGAGCTGTAATTTCTATCACCATTGACGACCAGATCGCTATACACGATATCAAGGTCGTTCAGGGCGATGCAAGACTTTTTGTTGCAATGCCCAGCAGAAAGGACGAAAACGGTGTTTTCAGAGATATCGTTCACCCTATCTGCCCCGATGCAAGACAGTCTATTGAAAGCCAGATCCTTGACGCTTACACACGTCATATCGAACTGATGCAGGCTGAAGCTGAGGCTGAAGAAGCTGGTCTTTAATTAAAAATTGTACCATTTAACTGCTGCCGTCAAGTCACGGCAGCAGCTTTTTTTATTTTCCCAGTTTTCTTGCGGCAAGAAGGATCGCAGACTGTGTTTTTCCGTCAGTTATCCTTCCGTCAACTACCATTTCAATAGCGTCCTCAAGCTTGATTTTTATAACGTCCAGAAACTCATCTTCATCAAGGGACTGGCTGTCAAATCTGAGATCTGTTGCAAGATACATATGGATCTTTTCTGTAAGATAAGCTACAGACGGATACATTACTCCGAGATATTCAAAATTGCCGCATTCAGCGCCTGTTTCTTCTTTAAGCTCACGCAGACCTGCCGAACGGTGATCCTCACCGAATTCAAGCTTGCCCGCAGGTATTTCTGTAAGCACTTCCTTAAAAGGATATCTGAACTGCTGCACCATATAAACATAGCCTTCATCATCAACAGGCACGACACACACTCCGCCAGGATGAACTACAAGCTCTCTTGTAACCACAGCACCGTTTTCAAGCTCTGCCTTGTCGCACTGTAACTTAATTATTTTAC
>JAGBFZ010000315.1 GCA_018110855.1 Oscillospiraceae bacterium | reverse complement strand
CTAATCTCACAAAGCTCTTCATATATCAGAAGCAAGCCGAAAAAATTTTCTTTTTATCGGCTTTGTTGTTATGCCCTTTTGTTGAACAAAATTTCTTTTCAATTTTTTCTTAAAAGGCTTGACAAACAGTAACAGGTTTGTCGGGCTGTTACAAAATCTATCGGCGCGGTGACAAAACTTACCAACCTGCGTAAACTAACAACGCGACCTCGCCGCGGGGCGTCCCCCGCTTACTGATTCAGACGGAAATGAACAGGAATACCGTTTCTGTATTCCGTTGTGACCTCTCCCTGAATAAGGGGCAGGAAATAATTCAGAGCGTCGGGGGTAACATCGCACTTGTCATCGGTTATCCATTCTGCGGGGAGATATTTCTCCTTGTTTGCAGCCTGCTCAACGTCAAATGATACTATCTCAACACGGTATGGCTCGTTGCTTATTCTTCTGAAGCCCATCATTCTGCCGCTGTTTCCCGCAAGAGCGCAGTCCACCGCAGCGGAGCCTATTTTTTCGGATTCGTCAATATCGGTTTTTGAAGCGATATGAGAGCTGCATCTCTGCATAACGTTAAGCTCGATGGAACGTACCTTGCAGCCGAATCTCTCGGCGCAGCGGTGCTCTAAATATTTCGCAACACCCGAATTATCCGTGTGACCGAAGGCATCTGCTCCTGTTTTCACATACTGCCTGTCGGTGGGCACGATACCCTCGGAAACAGCGATGATAACCGCCCTGTAACGCTTCATCATGCGCTCCACTTCACCGAGAAAACGCTCCATATCAAAGCCGTCAGGAAACGCCTCGGGAAGATAGATAAGGTGGGGAGCAGGCTCTCCGTTTGCCCTCAGAACGCAGGAGGAGGCGGTGAGCCAGCCTGCATTTCTGCCCATTATTTCAACGATGGTGATCGACTGAATACTGTAAACGCGGCTGTCTCTGATTATCTCCTGAAGAGTGGTGGCAACGTATTTTGCAGCAGAGCCGAAGCCGGGGGTGTGGTCGGTCTCGGGAAGATCGTTGTCAATGGTCTTGGGAACGCCGATTATCTTAATATCCTTGCCTACAGCCTTGCAGTATCGGTCAAGCTTCATAACGGTGTCCATGGAGTCATTGCCGCCGATGTAGAAAAATGCCTTTATGTCATATTCCTCAAAGGTGTTGATTATCCTCATATATTCAGCCTCGGTGCGGCTGTCGTTGGGATCGTATTCTGCCAGCTTGTAGCGGCAGGAGCCGAGAACTGTGGAGGGGGTCTTTTTAAGAAGCTCAATGTCATGGTCGGAGGTGAGGATACTGTCAAGAGGAACCAGATTGCCGTTTATCATTCCCTCAATGCCATTAATAGAGCCGTATATCTTCCCTATCTCGGGGTTTTGGGAGGCTCTGCGGAAAATTCCTGCAAGAGAGGCATTGATGGCGGAGGTTGGTCCTCCCGACTGGGCTGCTGCGATATTATACATATTGTTACCGTCCTTTTTTGCCAATAAGTATCGGCAGATTTGCTTATCTATACTTATTTTAGCACATACAGAGCAAATAATGCTATATGCAGACTTCACGATAATTTTTTTGTATTATGCTGAAAAGGTGTAGCTTTTTCACAGTAAATAAGTGAAAAGGATTTCATTTTTGTAAGAACAATACATTGATTGACAACTTGCTTAAACTGCTATTGACAATTGATTAAAACAGTTGTATAATCAATACATAACAAGATCATATCAGATGATCCGAATTTTCGGGAGATGATTTTTTATGAAGGCAATCAAGAGAATAGGTGTGTTTTGTGTCGCTGCAGCGGCAGTTTTTTCATTTTCCGCAGTCTGCTGTGCGGCAGAGTGGAAGGAAACAGAAAACGGCATGACCTACATAGATGACAGCGGCAAGGCTGTTTCGGGAATGCAGGAGATCGACGGCAAGACCTATTATTTTAACAGCAAGGGCATAATGAAAACGGGCTGGATGACAACGAAATCGGGGAAAAAATATTATTTCAATTCCGATGGTTCTATGCGGACAGGCTGGCTGAAGCTCAAGTCAGGCAAATATTATTTTTCAGACAAGGGCATTATGCAGACAGGCACCGTTAAGATCGGCAGGGACTACTACTGCTTTGACGATGAAGGCGTTATGCTGACAGGCTGGCAGGACGATTATTATTACGGAACAAACGGCAAGAGAGCTGTAAACAAAACCGTTGTCATTAACGGAGAAAAGTTTAAATTTGACAAAAACGGCAGGGTGAAAACGGACAGCTTGAAGTACGCCGAAAGCGGCACCGAAATCATCACAGCTGCTGTTACTGAAGAAAATGAAGAAAAGATCATTCCCGAGGAGATAACTGTCACCCATACGGAATTTACAATTTCAAACGGAGCAAAATTCAAGATCAGCTATGGTTTCCGTCCCATAACAACAAATTGTACGGACGTGACCTTCAGCAGCAGCTCTCCCTCGGTCGTTTACATAGACAGCAAGGGAATGATAGAAGCAAAAAAGAAGGGTACGGCATATGTTACCATTAAATCCACCGCAAATTCAAGCGCATATGTCAAACTAAAAATTACAGTCGGGGACTAATTATTATTAAAAGGGAGGACATGGCACACATCCTCCCTTTTCGTTTGTTGTATTTTATCCAAGCATTTCCCGCCATTTAGCGGCAGTTTCGGCACAGCTGTCGATATCGCTTATCTCCGCAGCCTGTTTGAGAGCGTCAAAGCAGTTTTTCTGCTCCTCGGAGTAATCAAATCCCGACATTTCTTCAATAACCTCGTCGATCATAAGAGAGTCGAAATTATCAAGAGCCTCCTGCATTTTGTCAAGCATACCGATAATATCGTCCATCTCCGCAGAACGCCGTCCCTTCTTTTCCTCCTCCTCGGGGAAAATGGGACTCAGGAGAGCCTTCATCGAGTAATACTTCCTGAGCATATCCTCGGTCTTTTCACGGATAAGAGCAATGTTGCCCTCGTTACCCGCCTTTTCAAGCTCTGCGGCAAGCTCTGCAAGAGCTGTGGCACCGATCTGTCTTGAGGTGCTTTTCAGAGAATGGACTTCAATGGTGTAATCACGCCATCTTTCAGCGTCAAAATGATTTTCAATGACCTCCGACTTAGCAGCAATAGCCTTGTAGTATTCCTTCAGCACAGTCATATAAAGAGCGGAACTGCCCAGCCTTTGAACAGCCTGCTGTGTTTCAAGACCTGGAATGTTAATAACGATCTCTTTATTCTCGGTTTTGGCAGCAGTCTCATGAATGATCTTCTTAGTGGGAAGCCATTTTCTGAGCTTCGCTGTGATCTCCTTTATTTCAATGGGCTTGGCAACAAAATCGTCCATGCCCTCCTCAAGGAACATCTCTCTTGCGCCGCTGACAGCGTTTGCGGTCAGAGCGATGATGGGAACGCCATTGTAATCGGGCATAAGTCTGCGGATAATTCTCGTTGCCTCAACGCCATCCACCTCGGGCATCATGTGATCCATGAAAATAAGGTCGTACATATCCTGCTTGAGCTTCTCAATAGCCTCCGCAGCGCTTGAAGCGGTATCCACCTGCATTTTCAAAGGCTCAAGGAGACCCTTTGCCACCGCAAGATTGATGGTGTTGTCATCAACGATAAGAATGTGAGCGTCGGGAGCGGTGAAGGTAAATGCGTCCGCTTTGGAAGCAGCGTCATTGAGATTGATATTGCTGATACCCATTGCGTTGTAAAGCCCCAGGGCAAAAACGGGCTTTTTGATGACCTTCTGGTCGGGCAGCATAACAGCCGACTGACTTGCGTAATCGGTAACGGCAATGCACATCATATCCTTGTGGGAATTGATGTAATCTATCTGGGATTCGGGGATAAGAGACTGCTCCACAATGAGATAATCGGGTCTCAAAGCTTCCAGTGAATCGTCAAAATCAAAATCAACAAACTCCGCACCTATTCTTTCAAGATCAATGTTGAGCTGACGCTTGAAATATTCGTTGTCGGAGCGGACAGCTACCCTGAGCTTCTTGTCGGGGAGCGGAAATTCGGGCATAGTGTTGACGATCTTCTGAGGCAGCTCCACGAAAAAGGTAGTACCCTTCTCATATTCGCTCTCAACACGGATATTTCCGCCCATAAGCTCCAGAAGCTGATGACAGATGGCAAGACCCAGACCTGTGCCCTCAACGTTTCGGTTGCGCTTACTGTCAACCTGCTGGAAGGAGTTGAAAAGCATTTTCATATCCTGCTTTTTTATGCCGATGCCTGTGTCCCTGACCTCGATCTTCAGCAGTATCTCGTCCTCTTCCTTTACCTCGCCGCTGATCTTCAGATGCACCTCGCCGTGGTGGGTGAATTTAACGGCATTGTTCATCAGATTGATAAGAATCTGATGAAGCCTTGAATTATCGCCGTAAAGCTTTTTGGGGATATCGGGTGAGATATCCATGGTAAACTCAATATCCTTGTTAGCGATACGGTTATTAATAATGTTCGCAATATCGTTGATAACAGCATAGAATTCGTAATTCTCGCAGATGATCTCCATCTTGCCCGATTCGATCTTTGAAAAATCGAGGATATCGTTGATGATAACGAGAAGATTCTTGCTTGAGACCTTGATCTGATTTAAAAAGCCTCTTGCCGCAGGGGACATTTCCTCTCTGAGAGCAAGGTCCACCATGCCGAGAACAGCGTTCATGGGGGTGCGTATCTCATGGCTCATGTTTGCGAGGAAATCGCTCTTCATGTTGGAAGCCTTTTCGATCTCACGGTTGCTCTCGTAAAGAGTGTGGCTTTTGTAAGCAATATCTGAAAGAACGTTTGCGATAACGCAAAGTGATTTTGCGGCTTTGTCAACAGTTTCCTTGCTCACCACAGGAACTCGTTTTACCGCCCTGACGTATTCCTCGGGGTCAATGCCCAGCTCAGCGGCGATCCTGCGGAATTTTTCGAAATTAGGGGGGACGGTGAGGACCTGACCGCCGATAAAGCTTCCGATCATCTGACCGTTAGCCATAATGGGAGCGGCAAAATCCACCAGCCCCGCATGGCAGAAATATGAGCAGGCTTTGCCTCCCTCAAGAGTAAGCTCAGCGCCGTGTCTGTCACACTCGGCACAGCGGGAGCAGCCCAGCTCGGACTGCCTTGTAT
>JAGBFZ010000314.1 GCA_018110855.1 Oscillospiraceae bacterium | reverse complement strand
TCGCTGGGAACAGAAGTGATACTGGACGGGACATATATCGGCAGAAATAGCGCACAGTTGATAAAAGATTTTTACAAGGACAAGTCGGTGAATTACGATCTGCTTAATTTTGACGACAGCTTTGAAGGGCTGGAGGATCATGTTATCATCACAGGCGATACACGCACTCCTATGGGTACCTTCGGGCATTTCTTTTCATCGGCATTCAGCGGTGGGATAAAACGCTGGAACAAACCGAATGAAAAAGCTGCTGAGGAATGTGACGCTGCTGCAATAGACCCGTTTTTCGGGGACGATTCCGACCTTGCGGCAGAATACTGTCTGAGAAACGGTAAGCCGTATGTTACAATAGACTGCAAATACGACAGCTTTCTTCATAAAAATTCCGCTGTATCTGTAATATCGGGAGAGGGCATCCAGAATGCATACCCGGGTAAGACCCGTGAAGAATTGTTCCCTTTGTTTCAGGAAAACGGAAATGGTCTTACAATTATTACAAACGGAGGAAAAGAGTTCTGCTACGGCAGAAAAGGCGGAGAGATCAAATCTTTCCAACCGTATAAAGTTGATGTGAAAAGCACCCTCGGAGCAGGGGATTCATTCAAAGCCGGCTGTACCTATGCTCTTGCAATGGGAATGAATGATGACGAGCTTGTAAGATTTGCAAGCGCATGCGCGGCTGCTGCTATTTCAAGGTTCCCTTTGCAGCTTGATCCGCCGACTGTTTCGGAGACAGAGAAAATGATGAACATCAGATAAGATCAAGGCGCACTGTGATTTTTGCAGTGCGCCTTGTATAATATATGCTAATGTAAGCTACAAAAAATGTACAGCCTCAAAATGCGAAACCATCACATTTTTTACATGCGAATTTCTCCGCCGCATAGGCTCTTATACTTTTGTTTGTCCTTGTACATTTCGGCGTCGGCTCTTGCGCACACTCTGTCGAAATCCTCGGTCGTTATGTATGCAGATCCAAGAGCACAGGTGTACGGAGTATTTTTCATTTCCGAGCGGATATCATCAAGCATTTTTTCTACAGTGGGCTGCTCGGTCCTGATACACAGTATCATAAATTCATCACCGCCTGTACGGTAAAGAGTGCAGCCTTTGGGAACGTTTTTATCTATGGGGTTTACAACTGCACAGATCGCTTCATCACCTTTTGCGTGACCCTGAATGTCATTGATCTTTTTCAGATCGTTTAAATCTATGGAGACCACTGCTGTCAGATCTGACTTGTGCTTTTCGGAATCAATGTACAGGCAGCGGCGGTTGAGGGCACCCGTAAGAGGATCACGCTTGAAGCTTTCCACGCAGAAAAAGGAGAAGTACAGAACAATGGAAAGAGAGTAAGCATTTCTGATCACACCGTGCATTCCTGCAAAGGATTCCATAAGCATGGCAATAACATTAACGAATACTATCAGAAATATGAGAAGTCCCTCGGAGTAATCCTTATTGCAGAATTTTTTAACCGTAAGCACCATCATTGCAATAAGATAAATTATGCAGACAATATGCGTAAAGAAGCCTAAGGGACCTCTGACAAAATTATTTGATGGATCATATGAATATACAATATCTGTAAAAAAAGCCGAAAAAGCAGCGAGCATATTCAGCGGTAAAGGCAGCAGGAAAAGAAATCGGGTCTTTTTGCTTATATCCTTATCCCGAAGCAGCAGCATAACAAAAAGATAAACTATTATCGGACGTACAGAATATCCCACAGCAGAGAAAAATACACGAAGAGTGGTTGGACTTTCAAGACCTGCCGTCCAAAGCTCAGCACAGTATGCGGCCATTTCAATGACAGTCAGTGCAAGGCTCTGACCGAAAACAGTATTGATCTTTTTGGGAAAAATGGAGTTTATCATCAGAAAAACGGACATATACACAAGTATTATCAGCGTGGGAAAATTCATCTCAATAAACCATTTTATCATTATGTTCACTCTCTTTGCGTAGATATTGTGCATATTTATTTTTTTATTATACCATAGTATTTTGCTTATGTCAATTACCGGACATTATATCTTCGCATTTTGTACTAATCTTTAATCGTTCTATAAACAAAGATGGCAGATAGAACACAGCCAATCTGTTCTTTGCACCGATACTTGAGCAGATACAGTCCTCGGCAGGAAAAAAAGGATTATCGGTTACTGTCAGCTACATAAGTGAAAGCGATAACGAGGTTTCCGAGGCGCTGCATCTGTGTGAAGAAATGAAACCCATCGGGATAATTTTTCTCGGCGGAAATATCTGCATTTTTCAGAAGGATTTCGATCGGATATATATTCCGTGCGTCCTTTGCACAGCGTATGCAGGAAAGCTGGGGTTTGCCAATCTTTCATCGGTAAGCGTAAACGACTTTTCGGGAGGAAAAATGGCTGCCCGTAAGCTATGTGAGCTTGGTCATAGAAGGATCGGAGTTTTAAGCGGCGACTACAAATCAGCGGGACCCTTCTGCGAACGCTTTGGAGGCATATGCGATACTCTGTCCGAGTATGATATCTCTGCTGTGGAAGAAGTTACCGAGATATGTGAATTTTCCTTCAGGTCTGCATATGAAAATGCAAGGAAGCTCATTTCAGAGCACAGCGATATTACTGCTGTCATTGCAATGTCGGACATAATGGCAATAGGCGCTGTCAGGGCGTTAGGGGACATGGGACTAAAAATTCCCGATGATATCTCGGTTATCGGATTTGACGGACTTGAACTGGCGGATTTTTACACTCCGAGGATAACTACCTTTCATCAGCCTGTGGACAGGCTTGCGGAGATAACGGTAAAAATGCTTATTGATATGATAGAGCACAATGATGAAGCGTCACATATTTTGCTTGACGCTGAATATGTGAGAGGCGAAACTGTGAAGAAAAGAGGGGGCATATGAGAAAGAGCGGGATTTTATTTCATATTGCGAGCCTTCCGAATGATCACGGCATAGGAACTATGGGAAGGGAAGCATACGAATTTGTGGATTACCTTGAGAAATGCGGACAGTCTCTCTGGCAGATACTTCCCTTATCGCCCACGAGCTTCGGTGATTCGCCTTATCAGAGCTTTTCGATATTTGCAGGCAATCCCTATTTTATCAGTCTCGAAGCTCTGGAAGAGGAAGGGCTGCTGAAAAAAGAGGAATATGCGGATATAAAGTGGCGTGAAAGCGAGCGGTATATCGACTACAGAACGATCTATGAAAATATCTATATTGTTCTGAAAAAAGCATATCTTCGGTTTATTGAAAATGATTCTCTGAAAGAGTCGCTTAAAAAGTTTTCGGAGGATAATCCATGGGTCGGGGAATATGCGCTGTTTATGGCACTCAAAAGCGTTAACGGCGGCAGACCCTGGAACGAATGGGACAAGCCTTTGCGTATGCGCGATGAAAATGCTGTTAAGGCGGCGCGTGAGCAGTATGCGGAGGAGATAGATTTTTCAGAAATTTATGCAGTTCAAGTTTATTGAACAATGGGAGCGGCTCAAGGCTTATGCCAACAAAAAGGGCATACAAATAATCGGTGATATTCCCATTTATTGTGCATATGACAGCTGTGACGTGTGGTGCGAGCCTTGGCTTTTTGAGCTTGACGAAAACAGAGCTCCCGTTGATGTGGCAGGCTTCCCGCCCGACTGCTTTTCGGCAGACGGTCAGCTGTGGGGCAATCCCATATATAACTGGGAGCGCATGAAGAAGGAGAATTTCGATTGGTGGGTAAATCGTATCGCTTATGCAAAAAAGCTGTATGATATAGTCAGGATCGACCATTTTATCGGCTTTGAACGATATTATGCCATACCCTACGGCGACACTACCGCACGAAACGGCGAATGGCGGCAGGGTCCTTCCTTTGAGCTTTTCAGCGAGATAATAAGACGTACGGGCAAGGGCAATATTATTGCTGAGGATCTTGGGATAGTAACTCCCGCAGTGAGAAGGCTCTTAAAAAAGACGGGATATCCCGGAATGAAGGTCCTTCAGTTTGCCTTTGACCCGGAGGGAAAAAGCGAATATATGCCGCAGAATTACAGCAGCAAAAACTGTGCGGTCTATACATCTACCCATGACAGCGATACCGTCGCAGGGTGGGTAAGTCATAATAAAAGGGGGGATAACAGATTTTGCCGTGAATATCTGAGTGTGAGAAAAAATTCCGATATACCTCATGCAATGATACGTCTT
>JAGBFZ010000313.1 GCA_018110855.1 Oscillospiraceae bacterium | reverse complement strand
TTCAGTCCACAAGCACTCCCGTAAACGACCACATGATGGAACTTCTCATTATGATCGACGCATTCAAGAGAGCCTCCGCAGGCCGTATCACAGCTGTTATCCCCTACATGGGCTATGCAAGGCAGGACAGAAAGGCTAAGGCAAGAGATCCCAGTTCCGCAAAGCTGGTTGCAGACCTTC
Source organism: Oscillospiraceae bacterium (assembly GCA_018110855.1). Classification (GTDB taxonomy): domain Bacteria; phylum Bacillota; class Clostridia; order Oscillospirales; family Ruminococcaceae; genus Huintestinicola. The sequence continues at coordinate 2,322 of JAGBFZ010000313.1, read as the reverse complement.
TCACCGTTGCGGGTGCAGACAGAATCCTTTCCATGGACCTTCACTGCGCTCAGATACAGGGCTTCTACAATATCCCCGTAGATCATCTTCTGGGCGTGCCTATCCTCGTTCCTTACTTCATTGAGAAGTTCAAGGATATCAGAGATAATACCATTGTTGTTTCTCCCGACCTTGGCTCCGTTACAAGAGCAAGAAACTTTGCCGCTAAGTTTGACGCCCCTCTTGCCATTGTTGACAAGCGTCGTCAGAAGGCAAACGTATGCGAAGTCATGAACATCATCGGAGACGTTAAGGACAAGGACGTTATCCTCGTTGACGATATGATAGACACCGCAGGTACTCTCTGCAACGCCGCAAAGGCTATTATTGAAAAGGGCGGAGCAAAGTCCGTTACTGCCTGCGCTACACATGGCGTGCTTTCGGGCCCCGCTATCCAGCGTATTCAGGACAGCGTTATCAAGGAAGTTGTTATCCTTGACACCATCGCTCTCCCCGAGGAGAAGAAGATAGACAAGATCACCGTTCTTCCCGTTGCTCCCGTATTTGCTCAGGCTATCGAGAGAATTTATGCGGACAGACCCATTTCTCCTCTTTTCAACAACTGATTTTAATTTTAATTAACATACATAGGGCGGAGTATGCATATGCTCCGCCCTAAAGGTGTTTTATAATTTTCCAAAAGGAAAGGACGGTCATGGAAAATGAGCATTTTCGATATTTTCGATCAGTTAAACAAAAACAAGGCTCCCGAACCAACGGGTCCCGTTGAATATATTATAGCAGGGCTTGGAAACCCGGGAGCGGAATATGAAAATACCCGCCATAACGCAGGCTTTATGACCGTTGACACCCTTGCGGCAAAGCATGGCTTTGAGATTAAAAGGCTGAAATTAAAATCCCTTACCGCAGACGTTCAGATATCGGGAAAAAGGTGCCTTGTTATGAAGCCCTCCACCTTTATGAACAAAAGCGGCGAAGCGATCGTTGAAGCGATGAATTTCTACAAAATCCCCATTGAAAATGTGATAATATGTTATGACGATATAAGTCTTGAGCCGGGAAAGATACGCATACGCAGAAAAGGCTCGGACGGCGGTCACAACGGCATAAAATCCATAATCTATCTCACAGGCTCTCAGGATTTTCCACGAGTGAAGATAGGAGTTGGACAGAAGCCCACAAAGGAATACGACCTTGCAAGCTGGGTGCTGGGCAATTTCCCCTCGGAGGATATCCCAAAGCTCCATGAAGCAACGGACAATGCCTGCATAGCCCTTGAGCACATTGTAAAGGGCGATATCGACAAGGCTATGAACCTTTTTAACAGCTGATATGAGGAAGAATATTATTTTCGGCATGGCTGCGGGGCTGACGGCTCTGTTCATATCTGTGTGCGCTGTTCTTTATGCCGCAGATATAATTGCTATGGGGGACAGGCTCACCTCAAACGGTATAGCTCTCATAGCGTCTGCCGCCGCCTTTGCCCTTGCGGACGTTATTTCGGCGGTATTCTGCATTTCGGGGAAAATGCCGAGCGAAAAATCGGTGGTATATTCCGTCACAAGGCTTTTTATTATTGTATTTGCTCTCAATATGCGGGATAAATCCGGACTGTTTATCCCCATAGCGATCATCAACATTATCATGTACATAGTTTCGCTTCTAAAGGATTTCAGAAAATTTGCCGCACGAAACAGCGGCAGCGAGGTATCTTAAATGAACATTAACAGCTCCCTTTTCGGGAAAATAAGACCTGTTCTTAGCGAGCAGAGCGATATAAAGGACATCTGCGAGACGCTTTCAAGGGGATTTTCTCCGCTGGCGGTATCGGGGCTTTCGTCTATCCATAAATCTCAGCTGGCAATGCTGCTTTCGGATCATCTTTACGGAGAAAAGTCCGTTCCCATGCTCCTTATCGCAGACGATGAGGCAGGGGCGAAAAAGCTCTGCGATGATATCAATGAAATGTACGGGGAAACTCTTGCTTTCGTCTATCCCGCAAAGGATATCACTCTTGCGAGAGTTGACAGCGTTTCGAGAGAATATGAGCATCAGCGGCTGTGCGTTCTCTCACGCATTATAGACGGCTCGTGCAGGATAGTCTGCGCCTCGGCGGAGGCGGCTATGCAGAAAACCATTCCCCCCAAGGCTCTTTCGGATAATACCATAATTCTGTCAAGGGAAAATCCCGTTGATCTGCCTGCTCTTGTGAGTCGACTTGTAAGAGCGGGCTATACCCGCTGCGACAAGGTGGAAAGTCCTTCACAGTTTTCCGTAAGAGGCTCCATTGCGGATATTTTCCCCGTTCAGGAGAAATTCCCC
>JAGBFZ010000312.1 GCA_018110855.1 Oscillospiraceae bacterium | reverse complement strand
GATGTTTTGCCCGCACCATTGGGACCGATAAGAGCGAAGATCTCGCCCTCACCCACAGTGAAGCTGACATCCTTCACAGCCATGATACCTTTTTTATAGGATTTTGACAGACCTTCTGCCTTTAATACGTCAGCCAATTAAAAAACCTCCTGTTTATATTAATGTCTTTATAAAACTATATCACAGAATATAAAATATGTCAATATATCTGTAAAATTATTTTAAGAGCGAAATATCTTTTTCAGCCTGCTTTCAGTGATCGGAATGGCAAGCAGAAGGAAAAACAGCTGAACCCCCTCAGCTATCAGTATCACATTGTATATAGCTTCATCGGTATCCGCCAGCGAGAGTATCGCATATCCGCCGCCAAGCAGTGTGCCGATAAGTGTAATTATGCCAAATATCAGCCAGTATTTTCCGCATATCCTGTGAGCAGCTATCCATGCCGCAGGGGAGGACATGGAACGGCTCGTCCTGTACCCGATGCCGCTGTCCATTTCGGGTGGAGATTTTATAAACCACGCACCGCATATTATCATTGTCAGCGGCATTAAGAGCAGAATAATGACCGCAAAGATCAGTACTGCCATGAGTATCCCGTCCTTTCAAAGGCTATTTTTCATCTTCGTCCTTTTTCCCGTCCTCCCCATTAATAACATAATCGAGAAAGACCTTAACATTCTCAAACTCTCTCTTGTGACCGTCGGGATAGGTGAAAATAAACGGCTCATTCAGCTCGGGAGCCTCACCCGGGGGAGGATTAACAGGCTTCTTTTTTGGAGCGGATTTTTTTCTGTGCTTGACGCATTCGGTGAGAAGATATTCGATCTGTCCGTTTATGGAGCGGAAATCGTCCTCCGCCCACCTTGCAAGCTCGTCGTAAAGGGAAGCGGATAGCCTGAGCGGGACCTGCTTTTTGCCCTTTGCCTTATCATTTTCAGCCAATCGCTTCACCTCCGATCTCAGAATTTTTTGTTGATAATAAGAATGGTCAAAAATAAAACTACCCCGATGATGTTCACATAAACTGCAAACGCCGTCTCAGTGATATTTTCATGGAACAGCGGAACAAGGAATAGGGGAATACTTAGAAAAAACAGCTCTGCGGCAGCGGCTGAAGAAATTCGGTCAAGCATTGCTGTGTTTTTGTATCCGTTCTCCGCCGCAAGTCTGAAACCGAAGCTTATGAGCACAGCTGCAATAAAAATCACGTCAGCAGCGATCATTGCACCGATACAAAGCTCGGTCTGACTGTACCTTAAAAGAGTTAAGACAGTATATACTGCGGCGGAGACGCCGAGAGCTGCCGTAAAAAATTTTTTCAAGCTGCCGACTCCTCTCCCAATGCGTCTCTTATTCTTCTGTATGATCTGACTGCGAAGAAAACCGCCGCAGCCGTCAAAATCGCAATTATTGGATAAACTGCAATAAGAGGAACAATACTCATCTGGTAAAGAGCGGCGGGAACATCAAGAGCAGCATGGAAAACTATGCACGCAGGGAATAACCATCCTTTGCCCTTTACCCGTGCGCTCTCGAAAACCATCACCGACATCGCCGTGTGAAATGTCATGGCAATAATGCGTTCAAGAAAGCTCAGCAGATAAATTCCCGCTCCCGTGGAAGCGATAGATTCAAGCTGTGAGCGTACAAGCTGTTCTGTTTCGGGATTTCCGCCCGATGAAAGCTGAGCCATAGCGTCAATTCCCATGGAATTTGTCATAACAGCGGTAACAGCGACACTCAGCAGGGAAATGCCTGTAATAATAATTGCCTCGGTTCCGCCGTGACCGATACCGTACATTATGGAATCCTTCGGGTCGACCTGTTTTCTCATAACGGTTCTGAACGCCGCAAATCTTCCCGTTTCCTCGAAAATACCCGCCGCAAATGCAGCATACAAGGTGAATGCAACAGTATTTTCGCTCACGATCGGCAGCATTACCGAATGAAGCACCTGTTCAAGAACAAGCGCAAACAGGATAAAAACTCCGCCTCCGATGAAAAATGAGGATATCCGCACATTTTTGTTTTTCTTCTTAAATATTATCATCGCAGCGATGGGAACAGCAGTGCAAAGCACACCGCACACTGTCATAGCCACAATTGTAATGTTTGGGATCATAAATACTGCCCCTCTGCTATAATCAATAAATTGAACCGCTGTTTACAATAGGCTGAGCGTCCTTGTTTCCGCAGAGAACAACAAGGAGATTTGATACCATCTGAGCTTTTCTCTCATCGTCAAGGTCGCAGACGTTGTTCTCGGTAATGCGCTCAAGAGCCATTTCGACCATGCCCACAGCGCCGTCAACGATCTTCTGCCTTGCCTCGATAATAGCCGCCGCCTGCTGTCTCTGGAGCATTGCCGCTGCGATCTCGGGAGCGTAGGCAAGATGTGTAATGCGAGCCTCGATGACCTCAAGACCTGCATCGGCAACCCTGTTCTGAAGCTCGGTTTTCAGATTCTCCGCGACCTCTGCAGAGGAGCCTCTGAGAGACTTGCCGCCGTCATTACCCACATCATAAGGATAAAGGCTTGCCACGTCTCTGAGAGTGGAATCCGCCTGAATGGAAATGTACTCCTGATAATTATCCACATTGAAAACAGCCTTTGCGGTGTTAGCGATCTTCCAGATAACAACAATGCTTACCTCAACGGGATTGCCGTCCTTGTCGTTTATCTTCTGCTTTTTGTTGTTGAGAGTCATAGCCTTGAGTGAAAGTTTTTTTGAAACGGAGGACGCTGTCTTTATATCCGCCTTGCCGTCCGCAGATATCTGAATGCCCGCCTGAGAAGCCTGTTCAGCCGCGCTTGCGGGATTCACCGCAGAGGAGAACGGATTCACAAAGAAAATTCCTTCCTTTTTGAGTGTGCCCGTGTATTTTCCGAAGAGTGTAAGAACGAGAGCTTCGTTGGGACGAATGACTTTGATGCCCATGAACGGGATCCAGCCCACGCAGAGCCAGATAATGCAGACAGTGAGGAGAAAAGCTCCGTAGGTGGGAGTATCGCTGTCAAGATTTATTCCCGCAGGAATGATTCCCACGACAGCTGCAATGTAAAGAAGAATGAATAAAAATGCGCTTGCCAGACCGTTGGGAGCATTAAGCTCTTTTTCTTCAATTTCGCCTATCATCTTTTTGCTCATAGTAAATTACCTCCATAAAAACTATGTCTTTTCATGCTTAATACTAAATGATATCATTTTGATATCATTATAATAACATATATTTCCTGATTTGTCAAGAGGTTTATAAAATTAATTTGTTATGCTCTATATTACAATAATTGGAAATATTATGTTGGCGTATTACCAATAAAATTAACAAATTAGAATAAAACATTTCTCTATATTATGGTATAATAATTTATGGATGAAATTATTTTTGGGAGAGAAAAACATGAAAAAACTTCTTGTTCACATGAAGGCGTACATCAAAGAGTGCATTTTAGGTCCTCTTTTCAAGCTCCTTGAGGCGCTTCTGGAGCTGTTTGTTCCGCTTGTAATTGCGGCGGTGATCGACAAAGGAATCTCCGCGGGCGACAGCGGATATATCACGAAAATGTGCCTTGTTCTGGTGCTTCTGGGCTTTGTGGGGCTTGGATTTTCCGTTACGGCACAGTTTTTTGCGGCAAAGGCTTCGGTGGGCTTTGTGACAAAGCTCCGCCATGTTCTGTTTGAACATATCCAGAGCCTGTCCTATTCCGAGCTGGACGAGCTTGGCACCTCCGCCATGATAACTCGTATGACCAGCGATATGAATCAGGTGCAGAACGGCGTTAATCTCACTCTGAGACTGCTTCTGCGCTCGCCCTTCGTGGTTTTCGGCGCAATGATAATGGCTTTCACCATCAATGCTCGTGTTGCAATGATATTCGTTTATGTGACCATTCTTCTGCTCATTGTGGTTTTTGCAATTATGCTGGCTTCCATTCCTCTTTACAAAAAGACTCAGCAGAAGCTTGACGCTGTAACGGGCGTTACAAGAGAGAATCTCACAGGCGTGAGAGTGATCCGAGCATTCTGCAAGGAAGAGGAGGAGACAGAGCGTTTTACAGAGAAAAACAGCGAGCTGACCCGTTCGCAGGAATTTGTGGGACGCATTTCCGCTCTGATGAATCCTGTTACCTACATTATTATAAATTTGGGCATTATTTTTCTTATAAACAGAGGTGCAATAAGCGTAAGCGAAGGCGTTCTCACTCAGGGTGCAGTGGTGGCGCTGTACAATTATATGTCGCAGATACTTGTTGAGCTTATCAAGCTCGCAAATCTTATAATCAACATTACCAAGAGCATTGCCTGCGGAAACCGTATACAGTCGGTTCTCGAGATGAAGCCCTCTGTTACAGGCGGCAATGGCAAGGCTTCGGACAATGAAAATGCGGTGGAATTCCGCCATGCTTATCTTTCATATAAAAATGCAGGCGCAGACAGCCTTTCGGACATTGATTTCACCGTTAAAAAGGGTGAGACTGTGGGTATAATCGGCGGCACAGGCTCGGGAAAATCCTCCCTTGTGAATCTCATTCCAAGATTTTACGATGTGAGACAAGGCGAGGTGCTGGTTGACGGCGTTAATGTTAAGGATATGCCTGTTCCCGAGCTTCGTGAAAAAATTGGCGTTGTTCCGCAGAAGGCGGTGCTTTTTAAGGGGACTATCCGTGAAAATATGCTTTGGGGCAACAGCGGCGCTTCCGATGAGGACATTATGGCGGCAATTAAGGCGGCTCAGGCGCTTGATGTTATTAAAGCAAAGGGCGGTCTTGACTGTGAGATAGAGCAGGGAGGTAAAAATCTTTCGGGCGGTCAGCGGCAGAGGCTTACCATTGCAAGAGCTTTGGTTAGAAAGCCCGAAATACTGATACTTGATGACAGTGCTTCGGCACTCGATTTTGCAACCGATGCCGCTCTCAGAAAATCATTAAGAGAGCTTGATTATTCTCCTGCTGTGTTTATCGTTTCTCAGAGGACCTCTTCCATTCTTCATGCGGATAAAATAATTGTTCTCGATGACGGCGAGGCTGTCGGCATAGGCACTCATTCGGAGCTTCTTGAGGGCTGCGAGGTATATAAGGAGATTTACAATTCACAGTTCAAGAAGGAGGCGGTCTGAGTGGCTAAAAAGAGTTCAAAAGCCCCCAAGGGCGCTTTGAAAAAGGTTTTTGCATATGTTAAGCGCTATATTCCGCTTATTGTCATTTCAGTTTTAATGGCGGCGGCTTCAGTTGCGCTGACACTTTATGTTCCTATCCTTGCGGGTAGAGCGATCGACCTTATTGTAGGCGAGGGGAATGTGGATTTTGCGGGTATCAGTGAGATACTGCTTGCCATTGGAATTACCGTTGGCTTGACCGCTGTTGTTCAATGGATTATGAACACTGTTAACAACAGGATTACCTATCACGTTGTTCGGGATGTGAGAAACGAGGCGTTCAGGAAAATCGAGAAGCTTCCATTAAGCTATCTTGATGTTCACCCTGTGGGAGAGACGGTGAACCGCATTATTGCAGACGCAGATCAGTTTGCGGACGGTCTGCTCATGGGCTTTACACAGCTTTTTACAGGTCTTGCAACCATTCTTGCCACTCTCGTTTTCATGCTCACCATCAGCTGGAAAATTACTCTTGCGGTGGTCGTTCTGACGCCTCTTTCTCTGTTCATCGCCCGATTTATCGCAAAGAACACCTATGATATGTTCCGTTTGCAGTCGGAAACAAGAGGGGAGCAGACTGCCTTTATTGATGAGATGATCGGCGGTCAGAAGGTGGTTCAGGCATTCGGCAGAGAGGAAGAGACACTAAAGAAGTTTGACGAGATAAACGACAGGCTTTTCAAATGCTCTCTGAGAGCGACCTTCTTCTCGTCCCTCACAAATCCCTGCACCCGCTTCGTAAATAATGTTGTTTATGCGGCTGTGGCTCTTACGGGTGCTCTCACCTGCGTTGCAACTGTTGGAGCTGCTGTTCCCTTTACGGTTGGTCAGCTTTCGGTTTTCCTGTCCTATGCAAATCAGTACACCAAGCCTTTTAATGAGATATCGGGAGTTATCACCGAGCTGCAGAACGCTCTTGCCTGCGCTTCAAGACTTTTTCAGCTTATTGAGGAAGAGCCTCAGATACCCGACAAGGAAGATGCGGCTGTTCTTACCGATCCCAAGGGAAATGTTTCTCTTGAAAATGTTTATTTTTCCTATGTTCCCGATAAGCGGCTTATCGAGGACTTGAATCTGAATGTAAAGTCGGGTCAGAGGGTGGCGATTGTCGGTCCCACAGGCTGCGGAAAGACTACGGTAATAAATCTTCTCATGAGGTTTTATGATGTGAACAGCGGCTCTGTTAAGGTTGAGGATATTGACATCAGGGATATGACGAGAAGCAGTCTGAGAAAAAATTACGGAATGGTTTTGCAGGAAACATGGCTCAGATCGGGTACTGTCCGGGACAATATCACTATGGGCAAGCCTGATGCCACGGATGAGGAGATCATCGCTGCGGCAAAGGCTTCCCATGCTCACGGATTTATCAAACGCCTGCCCAAGGGCTACGATACTGTAATAGGGGAGGACGGCGGAAGTCTTTCTCAAGGTCAGAAGCAGCTTTTGTGCATTGCAAGAGTTATGCTTTGTCTGCCGCCCATGCTCATTCTCGATGAGGCGACTTCATCTATTGATACACGAACCGAGATCAAGATACAGCAGGCATTTGCCCGTCTTATG
>JAGBFZ010000311.1 GCA_018110855.1 Oscillospiraceae bacterium | reverse complement strand
CGATTCTTCGAGTGCCGCGGAGCTGAGGTTGCGCAGAACGTAAATTTCCGCATTCGCGCCGGCTCTTTCGTAAGCGCGCTTGGTGTCGTATTCGCAGTTTGTGCCGGGGAATACGGGGATAAGCATTCTGGGTTTTGCGAAGGACGATGCGTGCTGAACCGTATCATGTGCAGTGTATGTGTATATCTTTGCAGGCTTGCTTTCGGTCTTGATATTGCAGGGGAATACAGGCTCGAGCTTGTCCTCCCATGCTTTCTGGAGATCTGCCATATCAATGACATAATCGCGGCAGTCGATCTGATATGCATCGATAGTTGTACCAATGACCTTTTCAGCGGTAAAGGGATCGCCGTCAAGCTCGATAACAAAGGAGCCGTATCTTGAGTAGAAGATGAGGCTTTCATCAAGCTTCTTTTCAAACTTAAAGCCGACTCTGTTGCCGAGAGACATCTTAGCAACTGCCTCGGCAATGCCTCCGAAGCCCACAGACCATACGGAGAGAGCCTTGCCCTCGCTGATAAGAGCCTCAACACGCTCAAATACGCTTCTGACGCTGTCCCACTTGGGCAGACCGTTTTCATCGTAATCGGGTGTGATATAGATGACCTTGTTTCCTGCCTTTTTAAATTCGGGGGAGATGATCTTTCCGCTGTTTGCAGTGGAAACTGCAAAGGAAACGAGGGTAGCGGGAACATCGATATTCTCGAATGTACCCGACATTGAATCCTTGCCGCCGATAGCACCGCAGCCAAGCTCTATCTGAGCCTTGTATGCACCGAGAAGAGCAGCAAAGGGTTTGCCCCATCTTGTGGGATTATTCTGAGTTCTTTCGAAATATTCCTGGAATGTGAGCCAGCAGTTCTTGTAGCTTCCGCCTGCCGCAATGACCTTGGAGATAGACTCGATTACGGCAGCTATCGCACCATGATAAGGGCTCTTGTCGCTTACATAGGGATTATAGCCCCAGCCCATAAGCGAGCAGGTGGTAGTCTGACCCTTGAGAACGGGTATCTTTGCAGCCATTGCCTGAGTGGGAGTGAGCTGATACTTTCCGCCGTAGGGCATGAGAACGGTTCCTGCGCCGATGGTAGAGTCAAAACGCTCCACAAGTCCCTTCTGAGAGCATACGTTAAGGTTTGTCATAAGTGTGTACCAGCTGTCGGGACAGTCGGTATAGGACTTGGGCTGAAGAGTAATGGGCAGGGGAACCTGAACATTGGTGTGCTTTTCGGCGCCGTTGGAATTAAGGAATTCTCTTGAAAGATCCACAATTACCTTGCCGTTCCACTTCATTCTGAGACGAGGTTCCTCTATTACATCGGCAACCTTTGTAGCCTCAAGATTTTCCTTTGCAGCGGCAGACATGAATTTCTTCATGTCGGATTTTCTGACAACAACAGCCATTCTTTCCTGGCTCTCTGAGATAGCAAGCTCTGTTCCGTCAAGACCGTCATATTTCTTGGGAACAACGTTAAGGTCGATGATAAGACCGTCTGTAAGCTCTCCGATAGCAACGGATACACCGCCTGCGCCGAAATCGTTGCAGCGCTTTATCATATGAGTGACCTCGGGATCGCGGAAAAGTCTCTGGAGCTTTCTTTCCTCGGGAGGATTACCCTTCTGGACCTCTGCACCGCAGCTTTCAAGGGACTGCTCGGTGTGGGACTTGGAGGAGCCTGTTGCACCGCCGCAGCCGTCACGTCCTGTGCGTCCGCCGAGAAGGATAATAACGTCACCCGGCTCAGGGGTCTCTCTGATAACATTTTCCATTGGAGCAGCGCCCACAACTGCGCCTATCTCAAGTCTCTTTGCCACATAGCCGGGGTGATATACCTCGGCAACATGACCTGTTGCGAGACCGATCTGATTTCCGTAGGAGCTGTATCCGTTAGCAGCACCAACGGTTATTTTTCTCTGAGGGAGCTTTCCGTGGATAGTGTCCTCCACGGGAACGAGGGGATTTGAAGCGCCTGTTACACGCATTGCCTGATATACATAGGAACGGCCCGAAAGGGGATCTCGGATAGCTCCGCCGAGACAGGTTGCAGCTCCACCAAAGGGTTCGATCTCGGTGGGGTGGTTATGGGTCTCGTTTTTGAACATAAGGAGCCAGTCCTGAAGCTCGCCGTCAACATCGACCTTGATCTTAACGGAGCAGGCGTTTATCTCCTCGGATTCGTCAAGATCCTTGAGGATGCCGTCATTTTTAAGCTTCTTTGCGGCAATTGTAGCAATATCCATAAGAGTGATGGGCTTGTTTTCTCTGCCCAGCTCTTTTCTTGCGTTGATATATTCATTGTATGTTTTTCTGATATAATCAGCGTCAATATTTGCATTGTCAATAATAGTAGAGAATGTGGTATGACGGCAGTGATCGGACCAGTAGGTGTCGATCATGCGTATCTCGGTGATGGTGGGATCGCGCTTTTCCGTATCTCTGAAATAATCGCGGCAGAACTTGAGATCGTCAAAATCCATTGCCAGACGATATCTTGTCACAAAATCGGAAAGACCCAGATCGTCCATGGTAATAAAGCCTGTGAGAGTCTCAACGGATTCGGGAATATCATACTTGACCGCCAGAGTATCCACCTCGGCAAGGGAAGCCTCACGGCTCTCAACGGGGTTGATGATATATTTTTTCAGTGCCTCAAACTCGCTGTCTGAGATAACGCCCTTTGTAATGTAAACACGGGCATTGCGAACCTTGCAGCGCTCGCCCTGAGTGAGGATCTGAATACACTGCTCGCAGGAATCCGCTCTCTGATCGAACTGTCCGGGGAGATATTCCACAGCGAATACTCTTTCGTCCGCTTCAAGCTCTGGCAGACGTCTGTAGATAACGTCAACGGCAGGCTCGGAGAATACATTTCCTGCGGCATAGTCAAAATTTTCCTCGGAAATATTCTCTGCGTCGTATCGGT
>JAGBFZ010000310.1 GCA_018110855.1 Oscillospiraceae bacterium | reverse complement strand
GGAATATTTTTCTCCTCGTCAGTATTTTTGGTTATATTCTCTGCTGCCTTACTGCTTTCGGAAGCAGAGGGTGCAGGGTTATTTTTTTTCTTTTTTTTGCTGCTCAAATTCTTCACATCCATTTATGTAATCGGTATCTTTTCCGTATATGGTAAAATCCCACTTAATTATTATATAATATCAAGGGGGATATAGTCAACATAATATTCCATTTTACTTTGTAAATATTTCTGCATTTTTCATTAACATTCGTCTTAATATCCGAACAAAAGAAATCATCCGACAAATTCTTGAAAAAACAGCATTAAGCCGCAGGTAATGCCTGCGGCTTTAAGCTGAATTGTGTATTGTATCGCAAAATAAAACTAAACTAAATGGTGGAGAGCAATAGCTTCTCCCCGAAAAAAGCGGCTTAAGCAGCCACAGCAGGTTTTTTGATAATGTTTAAAACCTTGACGATAACGGAGCTGAGCAGAATGTTGCTTACCATCTCCACAAGGAAATTCAGACCGACCATACCGAAGATGAGATAGCTTCCTACAGAAGCGAAGCCTGCGCCGGTAGCCCATTCAGTGATGGTGTCAAGGAAAAATAAAACGCAGCCTAAGAGGAAAACGCCCGTGTTGATAACGGGGCAGACCACAGCAGCGGCAATGACGCCGGCAGTGCGGTTTTTCTCCTCAAGGAGCTTGTAAACAAGTCCTGCGCCGAGACCCGCAAGGATACCCTTTGAAAGGCAGGTGATGATAGTGCCGGCAGCATTTATAGCCATAAAAGCCGCAGCGTCAGTGAAAAGCACCACCGCACCGAATACGAAGCCCAGCCAAGCACCCGACTTATAACCATACAGCGCCGTACCGACTACTATTGGAATAAGCACAAAGGTCACGCAGAAAGGACCGAACTTGATACCGATAGCCATTGCCTGTAAAACCACAACAATGGCAGTAAGGATACCTGTTCCCACAATAGCTCTTGTTTTTTCTTTCATAAATAAGATCCTCCTTGTTATTATTCCCTATCGGGATACAATACAACTTCGGATACAATACAATAATATTATAGCATGGTATTTCGCATATTTCAAGTGGGTAAAAGCGAAATATCGCTTTTGCACAAAAAAGGTAAGCTAAACCATGGAAACATTTACAGCCACATAATAAAAGCAGTCTTGTCATTGCGGTTAAAGCCCGCCTGCTCGTAAAATCTGAGAGTGCTATCCTCCTTGGAGCCCGTAAGCAGCATTATCTTGTAGCAGCTTTCCTTCAGAGCAATGTCCCTTGCAAAAGAAAGGCAGCCCGAAGCAAATCCTTTTTTGCGGTATTCGGGACGAGTCACCACATTTTCAACAAAAGCATATGGCTGCTGCCCGTGAGTGAGATTGGGGATAATTACGCAAACGCAGGAAGAAACGATGAGCCCATCCTCCTCCGCCACAATAATGTGATGATCCTTGTCACTCATAATTTTCTCCCACAGACCCGAAAGCCTGCCGTCCTTTTCGGGAATGGGATTGCCGTGAAGATATGTGTAAAGCTCCAGAAGCCCGTCAAGATCGTCAAAAACAGCTTCTCTTATCATATTCATATTTCCTTTGCAATGTTCTGAACGGAAGCAGTAATGAGCTTCTTGAAAAGAGGAGCCACCCTGTCGGCAGTCTCCTGCACCTCCGCATGGGAAAGAGGACGGTTAGAAACGCCGCAGGCAAGGTTGGAAATGCAGGAAATGCCCACAATTTTCATGCCCATGTGATTAGCCGCAATAGCCTCGCAGGCAGTGGACATACCCACAGCGTCCGCACCCAGAGTCCTCACCATTCTCACCTCCGAGGGAGACTCGTAATTTGGCCCCGTAAGCTGAATGTAAACGCCCTCTCTGAGGGGGATATCAAGCTCCCTCGCAGTCTTTTTAACAATATCTCTCAGCTTTTTGCTGTAAATTTCGCTCATATCGGGGAAGCGCGGACCCAGCTCGTCGAGATTCTCCCCGATAAGCGGAGAGGGAGCCATGCATATCTGATCGTTAATGAGCATAAAATCACCGCATTCAAAATGCCAGTTAACGCCGCCCGCTGCATTGGTAACAAAAAGCACCTCCGCACCCATCAGCTTCATGAGCCTAACAGGCAGCACCACGTCCTCCATGGGATAACCCTCATAATAATGAACTCTGCCCTGCATAACAACAACGGGAACATCGCCCACATAGCCGAAAACGAATCTTCCCTTGTGACCGGGAGCGGTGGAAACGGGGAATCCCTCAATATCCTTGTAATCGAGCGTAGCCCTGACGTCGATTCCGTCAGCATAATCCCCCAGCCCCGAGCCAAGAATAAGAGCTGTTTTCGGGGTGAAGTCAACCCTTGCTTTAAAGCATTCATAGCATTTCATAAGTCTTTCGTAGCGTTTTGACATAATAATTCTCCCTTTCACTTGATAATTCCTATGTAAATCTTTCAGGCGATATTAAAATGGACAGCCCGATAAATTATTTTCCCTGCCTTGCAATGAAAATGGGCTTGCTGCCATCATCAGCTTCAAAAGTATCATTGCCTGTTCTGATAAAAACAGCTCCGATATCCGAATGTAAGTAGGGGATAATATCCCTGTCATAATTGCAAACAGTGTTTAAAGCAAAAACATGGTGATTATTGGAGTCATTCATATAAGCGTCATCCTCATTTCCCGCCATAAAGCGCCAGCCGCTGTCAGGTCTGCCCTCATCGGGCTGTTCTCTGTGCATATACCCGACCTTAAAGCCTTCCTTGGTAATTTTATCGGAAACAATGCACCCGTTTCCGTTTGGCTCGTGCCAATCGATCAGTTCTTCGACCTTCAGATCAATAAAACCATTTTTGTTGAATAAACTCATAGTATCTGTCCTCCTGTTCACGATTTGCGGGTGACGACCCGCGGCGAGTAACGGTACAATTTTTGAGATTTACAAATTAAATTGGAATTTACACAAGTGAATAAACAAGCTGAAGGTCATCTGGTTCATCATTTGCGATGGATAGAATTGGATTATCAGTAACATCTGCTCCCATAGCTCTATAAAAATTGATTGTTTCTTCTGATGGACAGGCAGAAATATACAACTCTCTTGCTCCATTTAGGCGTGCTTCTTCCACCGCTTTTTCCCATAATATGCGACCAATTCCTTGACCACGAAAATTCTTGTCAACTTGAATCAAATCAAGAATCATCCGCTCGGATATCAATTCCTTCACAAGACTCATAAAGCCAATAATTTT
>JAGBFZ010000030.1 GCA_018110855.1 Oscillospiraceae bacterium | reverse complement strand
TCCCTTGAAGCAGATCATGGGAATGCTCCCCGGCGTGGGCGACAAGCTCAAGGACGTGGATATCGACGACAGGCAGCTTCAAGGGACCCATTTTCTTGATCTGCTTCATCTGGTCGAGAAGATCCTCAAGATCAAAGCCCTTTTCCTCCTTGAGCTTGTTAGCAAGCTTCATTGCCTCCTGCTCGTCAATAGTGCTCTGCGCACGCTCGATAAGTGTGAGCATATCGCCCATTCCGAGTATTCTGGAAGCCATTCTTTCGGGGTGGAAAGGCTCGAAATCATCGAGCTTTTCGCCTGTTCCCACGAATTTGATAGGCTTGCCCGTAACGGCGAGAACGGACAGCGCCGCACCGCCTCTTGTATCTGAATCCAGCTTTGACATCAGCACACTCGTAATGCCCAGAGCGTCATCAAACGCCTTTGCCACATTAACAGCGTCCTGACCTGTCATTGCGTCAACAACAAGCATGATCTCATTAGGCTCAGTCTCTGCCTTGATGTTTTTCAGCTCGTCCATAAGCTCTTCATCAATATGGAGACGGCCTGCTGTATCGAGTATAACCACCTCGTTGCCATGCTCACGGGCGTGCTTTACAGCCTCCTTGGCAATAACAACGGGATTTATCTGACCCATTTCAAAGACCTTGACGCCCGCCTTGTCACCAACCACCTGAAGCTGATTGATAGCCGCAGGACGGTAAACGTCGCAGGCTGCCAGCAGCGGTCTCTTGCCCTGCTCCTTGAAATGCTTGGCAAGCTTTGCCGCATGAGTGGTCTTTCCCGAGCCCTGCAGACCCACCATCATAATAATGCAGGGACCCTTGCTCGGATATTCTATACGGGCATTTTCATTGCCCATGAGAGCGATAAGCTCCTCGTTAACTATCTTGATCACCTGCTGAGCAGGGGTAAGGCTTGAAAGGACATCTGTGCCCACAGCTCTTTCAGTGACCTTGGCAATAAAGTCCTTAACGACCTTGTAGCTGACGTCCGCCTCGAGAAGAGCCATCTTGACCTCTCTCATAGCCTCCCTGACGTCTGCCTCGGAAAGCACGCCTCTGCCCTTGAGTCGCTTAAAGACCGCATTTAATTTTTCAGAAAGACCCTCGAAAGCCACGGCAAACCCTCCCGTTTATTTTAAAGTATATCGCTTATTTCATCGGCGGCGGAACGTATATCCTCGGGGGAAAGACTGTCTGAGTTTTCCCTGAGCCTTGCGGCAATATCAGAAAGCCTGCGGGATTTTTCCGCAAGACGAAGAGCATTTTCCATCTCGAAAAGCACCTGCTCGCCGCGTTTGATACTGTCCCTGACGCCCTGCCTTGTAATGCTCTCATGCTCGGCGATCTCCGCAAGGGACAGATCCTCGTTGTAATAAAGATCGATAACATCCCGCTGCTTGTCGGTAAGAAGCTCCGAATAGAAATCCAGCAGCACAGCCACCTCAAGATTTTTTTCGCCGTTCAAGCTCATGCACCTCGTTATTTGCTGTAAAGTTATCGACCTTTACAATTATAACATATATCTGAAATTTGTCAAGGGGATATGGAAGATTTGTTGTATTAATTTTTTGTGAACTCAAGCAAAAACGTTTCACGAATTACTGTTGAAATCATGTCCGAAAGGTGGTATAATTTTTCCGTAAAAAATCCAAAGGAATGTTTTGCCATGAACAAAAAGATATCGGTACTCTGCATAATAGCCTCGGGTTGTCTCTGGGGAACTCTGGGCATATTCGTGAGAGATTTTTCCGAATACGGCATATCCTCAATGACCGTTGTATTTCTCCGCTCTGTCCTCACCGCCCTTTTCACCATGGGAGCAATGGCTTTATTCAGACGAGATGAGCTGAAAATAAAGCTCCGCCACCTCTGGATATTCGCAGGCATGGGACTTTTAAGCATAGTATTTTTCAATTTCTGCTATTTCACTGCAGTGACCCTGATGCCCCTTTCGGCTGCAGCAATACTACTCTACACCTCACCCGTTTTTGTGATGCTGCTGTCTGCACTGTTTTTCAAAGAGCGTATAACCCGAAGGAAGCTTCTTTCCGCAGGCATTGCCATTATAGGGCTTGTGCTTGTAACAGGAGTTATCGGCGACGCAGCCGCCATCACTCCCTCGGGAATCCTGTACGGCTTAGGCTCCGCATTCGGCTATGCCCTTTACAGTATTTTCTCAAGAGCCGCCATAAACAGAGGGTACAGCGCACTGACTGTAACGGGCTGGGCATTTACCTTTTCAGCTCTGTTTTCCGCAGCGGCGGCGGATATGAACGCCCTCGGAAATATGCTCGCAGTCAAGCCCTCCATGGGAATATATGCCGCAGTTTTCGCCATAGTTGCCTCGGTTCTGCCCTATCTGCTCTATTCTCTGGGACTTAAAGGAACGGACAACAGCACTGCCGCAGTTATCGCCTCTGTTGAACCCGTTGCGGCAACTCTTTTCGGAATGATACTATATGGAGAAATACCCTCTCTGTCCGCAGCCGCAGGAATAATCCTTGTGATATCTGCCCTTGCTGTCAGCGTGTGTGAAGGTCCTGCTGCAAAAGATACACAAACGGATTGTTAATCTCTCCAATTCAAAGGCTTATATTTTGTAAATGCTGTATGTAGCTTTTTAACAAAAAGCTATTGCAAAATCAGCTTTTTTCTGCTATAATTATAATATCTGTTATAATGCAAAAATGCAGAATAGATCATAAGAAACTATGCGGGGTTTTGTCCTCCTGCGGAAACGGAGTCGGTCCTATAATGATAAATAAAGATAAGATACAAAGGGTAGATATTTACGATCAGAACGGCAAGCGTGTGCTTTCCACAAAGGCATTCTCCTTTCCCAGAGACTTTTTCAAGATCAAAGGCTATGAGCTTGTATCCATAAAAGGAAACGATCTCCCCCTGCTCACCAAGAATGAGAATATTACTGTTATTTTTGAATATTTAAACGGCACCCGTATACAGTGTCAGACCAAAACGGATATCAGCACCGAGTTACAGCTGAATTTCCATGTTGATGACGGAATGGTGCTTGAGGAGCGCAGAGGCTCCTATAAGGTGAACACTCCCAACGCATTTGCCAAGATACTTCATATTGAACATGGCGAGGAAGAGATCACCGACCTTGAGGATCCCTACACTGTTGCTATCCTGAACATAAACCTTACGGGAGTTCTGATGAAATGCGATATTGAGCTTACCCCCGGCGACATAGTAACTTTAAAGCTGCTTGATGACCCCATCGAGCTTAATACGGAAATACTCAGACTCCAGCTTGATAATGAAGTAGATCTTATAGGCTATGGCTGCCGTTTTCTTGATGTGACACCTCAGCAGGAAGAAAAGATCGCCCGATTTATTTTCAACTGCCAGCTTGCCGAAAGAGAGCGCAGGAAGAACGAGGGACTATAATGAGC
>JAGBFZ010000309.1 GCA_018110855.1 Oscillospiraceae bacterium | reverse complement strand
CAAGAAGTATTATAACATACTTTTCCCCGTTTTGCAAGTATTTTGTCAAAACGGAGATATAGAATTTACCTTATATTTTTCACTTATATTTATACATTTTCAACAAATTTGCTTATAATTTTGGAAAACTGCACCCGCACATATCAAAGAAATCCCTGTCAAGAAGAGATATATCATTTGCAGCAGCGGTAAAGAGCGCATTCTCCTCGGGATATTCAAGCCCCCACAGCATAAGCACGGGGATATCCTTTCCGAATCTCTCATTAAAAATGCCGTCCTTTTTAAGCTGTCTCACCGCATTCACAGCGCAGCCGAAGAAGCAGTAAACAGCCTCCTCCTCGTCAAACTCCTCGTCATCGGTGTCAAAGCCCTTAAAATTCAGCCACATCTTCACACAACCGCTGACAGCCTCGCTGTCATCAGCATTTGCAAAATAATCCTCCTTCCAAGCGCAGTGATTCCACTTCGCCTCGGAGTTTTCCACCTTGTGAGCCGCAAGATATTCCTCGGTGTTGTAAGCAAAGGAAGCGTCCGCACCCCACCTGTCATTCTCATCCATGCCCATCTGAAAGCAGACCGCAACGGCATTGACCCCGTTTTCGGGAATACTGTATATCATGTCCGATATCCACTTTTTCAGCGCAAAGATAAGCGCATCATCATATTGATCCTCAGGCTCGCAGTCATAATCCCTGATATATTCGGTGATATCCATCATATCCGCCACATCCTTATTATTATAGTACAGGCTGCCGCAAAAATGCAGCAGCCCGAAAAGCCGATCAATAAATTAATATGCCGTGCCCCAGTAAACCATATACTTTGCAGGCTTTCCGCAGCAAACGCACTTGTCGGAAAGCGTTTCCTGCTCAAAAGGAATGCATCTTGAGCCAACGCCCGTCTTTTCCTTTACCTCGTCCTCGCAGGCTTCCTCACCGCACCACATAGCCTTGATAAAGCCGTCGCCGTTCTTTTCGAGAGCCCCGGTTATCTCGTCCATGGTCACGCAGGAATAAGTGCGTCTCTCACGGTTTTCAAGAGCCGCCTTGTAAAGACCGTCATGTACCTCAGTGAGCTTAGCCTTAACGGTATCAGCAAGACCCTCAAGGGAAACAAAGCTCTTTTCCCTGTTGTGACGGGTAACGATAACGCACTGATTCTGTTCAATATCCTTGGGACCTATCTCAATGCGGACAGGAACGCCCTTCATCTCATACTCGGCAAATTTCCAGCCGGGAGTGTTGTCGCTGTCGTCCAGCTTAACACGGATACCCGCAGCCTTCAGAGCCTCGGCAACCTCGTTCGCCTTTTCGAGAACGCCCTCCTTGAACTGCTGCACGGGAACGATGACCGCCTGAACGGGAGCAACCGCAGGAGGAAGTACAAGACCGTTGTCATCGCCGTGAGTCATGATAACAGCACCGATAAGACGTGTGGTAACGCCCCAGGAGGTCTGATGAGGATAAACCTTCTTGTTTTCCTTGTCGGTGTACATAATGTCAAAAGCCTTTGCAAAGCCGTCTCCGAAATAGTGTGAGGTACCTGCCTGAAGCGCCTTTCCGTCGTGCATAAGAGCCTCGATGGCATATGTGGAAACCGCACCCGCAAACTTGTCGCTCTCGGTCTTTCTGCCCTTAACAACAGGCATAGCAAGGCTCTCCTCGCAGAACTGCGCATATACGTTCAGCATACGCTCAGTCTCCTCAACAGCCTCCTCGGCAGTTGCATGAATAGTGTGACCCTCCTGCCATAAGAACTCTCTTGAACGAAGGAAGGGACGTGTGGTTTTCTCCCATCTTACAACGCTTACCCACTGATTGTAGAGCTTGGGGAGATCTCTGTATGAATGAACGATATTGGAGTAATGCTCGCAGAAAAGGGTCTCGGAGGTGGGACGAACGCAGAGCCTGTCCTCAAGCTTTTCCGAGCCGCCGTGAGTTACCCATGCAACCTCGGGAGCAAAGCCCTCAACGTGGTCTTTTTCCTTCTGAAGAAGGCTCTCGGGGATAAACATGGGCATACAAACATTCTCATGACCTGTAGCCTTGAACATACCGTCAAGAATGCGCTGAATATTCTCCCAGATAGCATATCCGTAAGGTCTTATGACCATGCAGCCCTTGACGCTTGTGTATTCAACAAGCTCAGCCTTCTTGCATATGTCTGTGTACCATTTCGCAAAATCCTCGTCCATAGAGGTAATGGCGTCAACCATTTTTTTATTATCCTTTGCCATTGCGGTAAATCTCCTTTTATATATAGTATAAATCAATTTCCGTTAATTAAAAATCACCCTGCACCCTTTCGGGAAACCGACGGGTGAAATAAAAAAACAAACCTGCGGACATCACCGCCGCCTCCTTTCGGGTAAATGTACTTTTTTATTATATCACATTTATCTGCCAATTGCAAGTGCTTTGACAAACAGAAACGCAAAAAAGGAAAAATCAGCCATTTTGCAAAATCCCCAAAGTAAAAGAAGCAATAAGAAAATCCCGCATCACAAATGCACTTAATTACACCGTACATGATACCGTTCCTCTTTCATTGTAATTTATGCCACATCGCCATATGCTTGACATATTTCCCATTATAAAGTATAATCATTCTATAAAATACCGGAAAGGAGCAGCCCCATGCCAACCGCCGTAGAAGCCCCCCAAAAAGAGCGCATAGCCGCCCTTGATATACTGAGAGGGGGAGCAATGATACTTGTCATGCTCTATCATCTTCTGTTCGACCTGCGCTATATCTATAAAATAGAACTCCCCCGCCCCATCACCCCAATGCAGCCCGAAGCGGAGATCATACATATCTGCTTTCTGTGGGTGCTGTTTGCCGTTTCGGGAGTATGCACCCGCTATTCCAAGGACCCCGTAAAGCGGGGAGCATTTCTGTATATCATCGGCTTTCTCATAACCCTTGTCACATCGTATTTTGTGCCGTCCGAGCTTATCGTGTTCGGAGTGCTGAGCTGCTTCGGAGCCTTAATGGCAATATGCGGACTGCTCCGCCCGCTGCTGGATAAGATACCATGGCAATGGCTGCTCATAACCTCCGTCCTGCTGTGGATAATGTTCAGGGACATCCACCACAGCGGCATGATTCATCTTTTCATAACGGATATCATAATACCCGCTCCCGCCATCGGAAATTACCTCTACCCCATTGGAATAACCGCAGAGGGCTTTCGGAGCGCAGATTATTTTCCCATAATACCGTACATATTCATGTTTCTGTCGGGCTATGCGCTCCACACCCCCGTTAATGAGCATAAGCTGCCCGAAAGCTTTTATAAAATGAAATGCCCGCCCCTTGAGTTCATAGGAAAACATTCGCTGATTTTCTATGCTGTTCATCAGCCTGTAATACTGCTGATACTTGAGCTGATATTCTGACCCGAAAGGATTTATTTTATGGATAAGGAATTTGAAGAAAGGCTCTGCCATGAATTTTTTGATAAAAGAGTGCGTGACAGGCTTGCCTATGAGCTTGGCTCAGCAAAAAAGCGGGGAGAGCTTCTTCGTAAGCTATCCCACACCGCCGAGGACTATATCAGGCAAAGCGCTGTAATATCCCGATTTGAAGCCCCGCCCGAAAGGGAAACGATATACGATTTTCTGAAAAGCACCAATTGCACTGAGGCCGGTTTTACGTCCGATTGCTATTTCTGTGATCATAAGTGTAAAACCAAAGGTTACGGCAAGAATCAGGTATACAAGGATGAAGAT
>JAGBFZ010000308.1 GCA_018110855.1 Oscillospiraceae bacterium | reverse complement strand
GGAAAGCTCTGCTTTATTTTTTGTACTCATGTATTATACCACATCATACCCCGCTTGTCAACAGTAAAATAAAATTATGTAGCATATTACAAAACAAAGCGATTATACAACTTACTTTTGTGCATATTCAACAGAAAGCAAAGCGCCATACGAGGATAACTCATCGGGTGCTTTGCAGATCCGTAACTATATCACGAATTACTTTCTGCGGCTGAAAACAGCGCCTGCGGCTGCACAGGCAGCAATTGCAGCGAATACGGAAGCTGCGGTATTGCCTGTTTTGGAAGATGTCGTGCTGCTGTCGGGAGCAGGAGCTTCGGAAGGAGTCTCGGCAGGAGCCTCCTCAGCTGTTTCAGCAGGAGCCTCAGCGGGAGCTTCTTCAGCAGGAGTCTCAGCAGGAGCAGCGGAAAGCATAATAGGCATTTCGTTGCCGTCCTTATCAAGAACTCTGATGTTGTCAATGTACATATAGTAAGGAACCTCAGTACCCCATCTCATGAGCTGGGCATTGGAGCCCTCTGTGCCGCTTACGAACTTCTTAGAGGGGAGAAGGAACTTTCTTTCGATTGTCATAGGCTCGGAAACGGGATTCTCGTATTCTCCGCCCTCGAAATCGGTCTGATCCCATGCAGGAGTGTCGTCAGCACCTGCAGTACCGATGCAGCCGCCTATCCAACCGGGAGCAGTAACGCCGTCCTTGGAAGCGAAGGTTACGTCCATCTCGATCTTGTTGATATCGGAAAGATTGTCAGTGCCAACGATATCGTTCATGCTGAATAAGATCTTGGGAAGAAGAGAGCAGTCCTGAACATCGACCTTCAGCTGCTTTGAGCCGTTGAATTCCTCAACGGAAAGAACGGAGAGGTCTCCGCCGTCATCGGTCTTGACTGAAACAAATGAGAAATTGCCGTCCTCGAAATCAACCGCTTCTGCTGAAACTCCTGCTGCAAATGCAGAAAGAGCTGCTGCGGAAAGACATAAAGCTGCGCCTGTACGGAATACTTTTTTCATAGTAATCATTCACCTTTCAAAGAAATTGGGCATGAAAAAAACACGCCTGATTTTTATTTCCTGTTAAGAAAATGATACCATAAAGCAGTATACATAACAAGTTAATTATTGCGGAAAGCTTATCAATTTATGCTAACTTTTGAAATATCACACCATGCCCATAATACCTTCCATCTTCACAAACCCCTTAGCCCTGTCGGGAAGCAGCTCCGAAAGGAACCTGTACATTCTGATTATGGGAACATTGCAGCTGCTGTTTATATCAAAAGACGAAGCCATCTGCTCCGTATCTATCTTGTCATTAAAGGTGTGTTCCTCGCCGTCGGCAGTTTTTATTTTAAGAGCAATGCGTATCTTGCTGAAACGTCCCGCATATTTGGTGTAAGTGCCGTAGCTTATCTCGGTGATGTCATTATAGAAAATATCCTTCTCATATTTCACATACCGAAAATGCAGCCTTTCATTATCCGCAGACAAAAAGCCGTTTATTGCGCTTAAAAATCCCGAGACAGTGGGGATAAGTATCAGCAGAACAAAAAGAGCTATAAGTGCTCCGACCGAGTGCGTAGGAAATATAATAAACGGACCAATAAGGCTTAAAATAACAGCAGTAATCAAGCCGATTCCCTCATAGCTCACAGGGTGGTGATTTATCCTGACTTTTAACCTGTTCACAGCGTCACCCCTTTTTGTCATGCTGCAGGTCAGTTCATCAGCTGTCGGAATTTGCTGCATTAAGGCTCTCGTAAGCCTTCTGCTCGAAATAATCGTCAAGCACGCTCTTGGAAATGGAATATCCCGCAGAGGTCTGAACGTACTCCTTTATCTCCTTTTTCGTAATAGCCGCCCTTATCTCGTCAACAGTCATGTTAAGATACTCTGCAGCCTCGGTCTCGGTGAAATAATTCTTTGAAGAGGAGTTCTGAACGGTAATGTTAGAGGGAGAAGCATAGCTTGAAGCAAAGGTCTGAGCCTCAACGGCGGCGGTGAGCTTTTTCACCGAGCCTGAAACGGATACTCCCGAAATGATAATGCTCACGCCCAGAATAACGGAGGACAGGAGACTTGCTCCTGCGGGGACGGGCTTAGGTGCGGGACGAGTACCTTTTCTTTGTTCCATGATATTGACCATTCCTTTCGGAGCAATGAGGAGGAAAGGGCATATCACAGCCCTTTCGCATTATCAAAGCCTTTTATAATGATTCCCCAAAGGGAAAAACGCCGTTACAGAATAATATTTTCGGGAGAAAGCTCCGTTTTTACCGCAAGCCCTAAATCGAATGAATATAAATACGCTTCGGAAACAGGCTTTCCGAGAATAAGGGAAAGAGCCTTTGCATAAAGGTAAAGCTGCATACTGTACCGCTCTTTGAGCACCTCGGGAGTAACGTGCCTGTCGGTCTTGTAATCCACAAGGATAAGCTTGTCATCTTCCTCAAAGAGCAGATCGGCAACGCCCTGAAGCATTCCCTCGGTATTATTATAAACCTTTAGACCCGAATTGTCAAGAATTTCTTCATCAATACATAAATCGCCTATCTTCACCAAAATTTTTCTTTCCTTCATAACATTTTTCGAGCGAACTATCCTGCCGCAAAGCTCGCAGTCAAGGAACTGACCGATAACATCGGGATCGGCGCAGGACGCTTGTATTTCTGTTAAGTAACCCTTTTCGCAAAGTCTTTTTGCTTCTTGGGGGATAGCATTTTCCCTTTCCTCGGGAGAAATAGCGGAGAGAGCTGAAATATTTCCGTACTGCATGAACGCATGAACAGCGGTTCCTCTGTCAGCAGCGGAAATTCCCGCAGGCTGCTTTTTGGACTGCTTTTTCCGTGAATCATCCGCAAAGAAGCGTTTGGGTCTGAGATCATGCTTTTTGGCGATCTCGCTTACGGTGAGCTTTGAAGCGGTAACGGACAGGGTGCTGTCATAGTCAGACTCAATATTCTTTCTGAAAATCTCAGCCTTTTCCTCGCTTGGATCAGCTGTTTTGGCAGAGTTGTCATTTTCGGTCTTGTCGGGGGTCATGGCGCCCTTGGTGATAACAGCACTGCAGCCGCCCAGAGTCAGAGTGCCGTTAACATCTTTAAACAGACTTAAAGCGATGTCCATCCATTCCGACATGGTCATTGCTTCACAAACAGCAGGGGAGCAGTCATAAGAATTATTATCCTGCCTGATAAG
>JAGBFZ010000307.1 GCA_018110855.1 Oscillospiraceae bacterium | reverse complement strand
GTCAAGAAGCTCCTTGATACGCACAGCAGTACACCTTGCCTCAATAAGATCAAGAGAGGTAACACTTTCGTCATTGTCATCATCCGTATCGTCCGCACTGTCCTGTTCAGCAGAGCCGTCTGTATCATCGGCAGCGTCTGAGCTGTCAGCGTCATCCGTATCATCTGTTTTTGTGTTAGTCTCAGTGGAGCATGGAAGCTCGATAAGCTCGGTGGGACCGTAAATATCCCCTATGCCCGCACCCTCGACAAGCTCAGCGTTTTTGTCATAGACAACGCCGCCGTTTTCCTCGGACATGATGGCTCTGAAAACAGCATTGACAAACTCCACAACGCCGTGAGAGCTTCTGAAATTCCTGTTGAGATATATCCTTGCACGTTTTTCGTTTCCGTTCTTATTATAATCCGAGCTTGCCTTGAGATTATTTATAAACAGAGTGGGATCGGAGCAGCGGAATCTGTAAATTGACTGCTTTACATCGCCGACCGCAAAGAAATCAGAGCCGGGCGCATCAGCGGTGCCGCCCTTTGAGAGCATACGGAAGATAAGCTCCTGTACCGCAGTTGAATCCTGAAATTCGTCTATCATAACGATGCGGAAATAATCGGAAAGCTCTTCTGCAAGAGGTGTCTTGGAAACAGTACCGTCGGGAGCCTTGCTGCAAAGAAGCTCCACAGCAAGCTGCTCGGCATCGGAGAAGGTAAGAGCGTTTTTCTCGCTCTTGAGCTTGCTTTCCTCCCGAAGGATGTCCTTGATAAGCTCAAAAAGCAGATCGCACATTATCTCGTGACCTGAATAATCCATTTTAAGACCTTCGAGAGTATATTTGTTTGTTACTTTTGCGAGAGCAGCCTTGGTGGCATAATGGCAGGACTTCATCTTTGCTGAGATCTTTTCATTAGCGGTCAGCTCGTCAGCACAGCCTTTTGTTTCGCCAAAGGGGATATATTTGATGGTAAAGGAGTTTTTTCTCGGAGAAATAAATGGCAGCTTTGTATCAAACGCTGTGAAAAGATTGAATTTGTCGGCACTTAGCTTACCAAGAATATCCTGAACTGTTTTCTGTTCGTCGCTCAGGGTAGATATGAGCTTTAATAGCCTTTCCCTTGTTTTTCTTGTATCGGCAAATTCATCTTTGGGCTTTTTGCCGGGTGGATTCCAGTTCTGAGGGATGCTGCCGATCAGTCGGTTATATTCTGCGATAAGATCGGTTATTGCCCGATCATGCTCGGACAATAGATTCAGAAGCGTGGGATAAGAGCTCATGAATCGGCTTACAAGAGGATCTGACATCAGATCGACCTTAGCCTTGCTGATATCGTTGGCAGATGAGGAAGGGTCAAGGATAGTACTGAGCGAAACGGCAGCGTCATGGTACATCCTGACGATCTTGTCCATCACATCAGATGGAAATGGCAGCGCAAGAAATTTTTTTCTCAAGGGAGAAATAATATCAATAAGATCATCCTCTCCCTGAGAATCGGGGCAGAAAAGCTGTGTCAGCATGGACATATCATTATTTCTTTCCGAGAACCACCTGTCAAAAACATTTTCTGCAGCCTGTGCCTCGATAGAATCCGCTTCGGAGCTGTCAAGGACCTTGAAGCCCGGGTCCACATCGAGAAGCGCAGCATTCTGTCTGATAAGATCAAAGCAGAAGGAGTGTATCGTGGAGATCTTTGCGGAGGGAATAAGAGACTGCTGAGTAACAAGCCAGTCATTTCCGGGATCGGCTTCGGCAGCTTCGGCAAGCTTTGCGCAGAGCCTCTGCTTCATCTGAGCAGCAGCATCGTTTGTAAAAGTGACCACAACGATCCTGTCGGCGGAAACACGGTCTGAGCTGTCGGAAAGCATACGCAGGAGCTTTTCAACTAACACCGCAGTCTTGCCGCTTCCTGCCGCAGCAGATACCACAGCCGCCTTTCCGCTGACTTCAATAGCG
>JAGBFZ010000029.1 GCA_018110855.1 Oscillospiraceae bacterium | reverse complement strand
GGACGGGCAATGCGTGATAAAGCACGGTTACACATTTAATTATAATACATTTTCTCCAATAATGCAAGTAACAATTTATATATTTTTACTTGCATATTATATGCCTTATTCCGTGCATAATATTGCAAAAATTATTTCATTCCTCCCATATCTCATGCTCAATAAATTCGCTTTCAATGTAAGCCTTGGGAAGAGCACCCGCAATATCCATGACCGCTTCCCGAGAAAGCCCCGTGTTTCTGATATCATGCTCCTGAAGAAAATGAAAGCCCGAAAGCCCCGTATAATTCACATTGAGCTCCCTCAGACCGGAAAGCCGCAAGCCGCCCTGAAAGCCCATTATTCAAAATAACCTCCCCTTTCCGTCAAATCCCTGCTGATAATATTATAGCACATATGTTCTGATTTGTCAATAGCTTTTGAAAATAATTTTCAAATCGGATAAAAAAAATTCCGCAGAGAAAGACCCTGCGGAAATGTAATATTATCAGATACCCAGCCTGCGCTCGTCGCAGTATTCGCACTCCAGCATATCCCCGAGACCACGGAAATACTTGGGAAGATAGCTTTCCTTGTGAGTAATGCAGTTGGGATTGTTGCAGCACACCGAAGGATAAGTGCTTCCCGACAGCAGCGGACGGCTCTCGGCAGGACTTTCGAGAATAGTCATAATAAGCGCCATTCTCACATACATACCGTACTTAGCCTGCTTGAAGAACATAGCTCTCGGATCGTCGTCCACGTCCATGGTGATCTCGTCCACTCTCGGCAGGGGATGAAGAACAATGCAGTCGCTCTTAGCCTTGTTCAGCTTTCTCTTGTCAAGAATATAAGCGTCCTTGAGGGCGAGATATTCCTCCTCGGAAGCAAATCTCTCCTTCTGAACACGGGTCATGTACAGCATATCAAGACCGCCGATAGCGTCCTCAAGTGAGGGATTCTCGGTAAATTCGCAGTTTTTCGCCATAAGGATATCCTTTATGTACTGAGGCATACCCAGCTCCTTTGTGGAAATGAAAACAAACTTAATTCCCTTGAAGCTTGAAAGCGCCTTGCACATGGAATGAACGGTCCTGCCGTTTTTCAGATCGCCGCAGAGACCGATAGTAAGATTCTCAAGCCTGCCCTTTTCCTTGTAGAGGGTGAGCATATCGGTAAGGGTCTGAGTGGGGTGAAGATGGCTGCCGTCGCCTGCATTGATAATGGGGCAGTCAGCAGTAAGAGCCGCCGCCTTGGCAGCGCCCTCGGAGGGGTGACGCATGACCATAATGTCCGCATAGGAGGACACGATCTTTGTGGTATCCTTGAGATTCTCACCCTTTGCCACAGAAGAGGTAGCAGGATTATCGAAGCCGATAATTGTGCCGCCCAGCCTCAGCATAGCAGTCTGAAAGGACATCTGAGTGCGGGTGGAAGGCTCATAAAAAAGTGTCGCCATGATCTTGCCGTCGCATACCTTTGCATACTTGGCAGGATCGTCACATATATCGGCAGCCCGCTTAACAACGCTCAGCCACCATTCGCTGCTCATGTCGTTCAGATCAATGAGATTAGTAAATCTTGAATTAACCATTTTAAGATACCATTCCTTTCGGGACACCCCGCTCCGAGGATATCCGACAAAATTATCTTTCCTTCTATTTTATCACACCCGAAAAAAATAATCAATCCCTCAGATAAAAATTTTCTCCGCTATCCATATTATTTTTGAATATAATCATAACTCAGAGAGCTTTGAAAAACTTCCGAAGCATCAAAATCTCATCAATATTTAAAGGCTCATTATCATCTTCCGCCAGCCGTATACAATCCTCAAAGGAGTAAAGCCCCACTTCCGAAATTTCCGACCTCTGAATTTTTATCTGTGAAAGCTCAAACTCCCCCATGTACAGATACACGAAAGCCAGCTCCCTGTCATCAAAGATCTCACCCCGAAACCGCTTCACATAATGCCTGCTTATCTTCCCAATAAGCTCAAGCTCGGAAGGAGAAACCATAATTCCAAGCTCCTCCGAAAGCTCCCTTACAGCGGAAATCATCGGCTCCTCCCCCGCAGAGATATGCCCCGCCGAGGAAATGTCAAGCCGCCCGGGAAAGCTGTCCTTGTGTGGACTCCGCCTTTGCAGCAGCACCTTTCCGTCCTTTATGAGCCAGATATGCACCGTCCGATGATACAGACCATGCCTATGAACATAAGAACGGGGTGCAGTCTCCCCCGAGACCTCCCCGTTTTCATCAAGAATATCAAAAATCTCTTCCATCATTCAAAATACCCCTCAGCTTGTCAATAACCATTCCGCAAGCCCTCAATTTTTATGGATCAACTCCTCCCGAATAAACTCACCCGCAGTTCATCTGCATCATAAGCCTGTTCTGCAAAGCAGAATCGTCCTTGAAGCGTCCCCTGAGCGTCATGGTAGAGGTCTTTGCGGAGGGCTTTTTAATGCCCCTTGCAGTCATGCAGCTGTGACAAGCCTCTATCATCACAGCCACATCAGGGCTGCCGCTTGCCATCTCCATAATCTCCGCAATGTCCGCACCGATGCGCTCCTGAAGCTGCAAACG
Organism: Oscillospiraceae bacterium; assembly: GCA_018110855.1. GTDB lineage: Bacteria > Bacillota > Clostridia > Oscillospirales > Ruminococcaceae > Huintestinicola. The sequence continues at coordinate 2,305 of JAGBFZ010000029.1, read as the reverse complement.
GCGGCACGCCATGTCCGCAATGCGGGCAATTTTGGAAAGCCCCAGCACCCGCCCTCTCGGAATGTACGCCACAGAAATTTTCATATCATACATCAGCGCAATGTGATGCTCGCAGTAGGAAAAAGCCTCGATATCCTTCACAAGCACAAAATCCTCGGAGCAGCCCTGCTCCTCAAAGGACTTGCTGAACATTTCGGCAATTTCCTCATTGGTATGATTCATGCCCTCAAAAACCTCGGCATACATCATAGCTACCCTGTGGGGAGTCTCCTTCAAGCCTTCCCTGTCGGGGTCGTCCCCCAGAGCGGTAAGGATACCCCTGATATGCTCCTCGATTGCATTTGTATCAATTTTTTTCATAATTATGACCATCCTTTCGTGAGAGTTTTGTGGTTTGCGTCAGCAAATCGAGGCGACAGCCAAAGAAACAAAACTCGGTTTGAAAATCTTTGATTTTCAAACTTCACCTCATTAAACTCCCCTCTTGTCGGGGTCCCAGATAAATTTGTGAAGCTGTAACTGAAAATTAACTCCGTTAAGCCTATTTTCAAGAATAAAATCAACAATTTCCGCAGGCTTGATCTTCCCGAAAACGGGGCTGAAAAACACCCTGCACCTGTTTGTCAGATCATGCTTTTCAATAATTTCCAAAGCCCTTTCAAGATCCTCCCTGCTGCCCGCCACGAATTTCACAGTGTCCGCAGATCTCAGCAAAGAATAATTTTCCTGTCTCATATGCTCCTCCATGCCGCTTGAGGGGAGCTTGTAGTCCATTGTAACGGACGGACGGGGAAATATCTTATCGCAAACGGAAATATCCGCACTGCCGTTTGTCTCGATCTCCACCGCCGCACCCGTATCGGCAAGAGCCTGCAATAAAACGTCAATATTCTCCGCAAGAAGCGGCTCGCCCCCCGTAAGAGTAACATTTTTAATACCCGTGCTTCGGACATGATCCGCAATTTCCGTTTCTGTCATCTTCTCATGGGGAGCGTCAAAGCTGTTTGCCCACATGGTATCGCAGTATGAGCAGCGGAGATTGCACCCTACAAGGCGGATAAAGACCGCAGGCATACCAGCCTTAGTCCCCTCGCCGTTAATGCTCACGAATTTTTCGGCAACCTTGAATATCATTTCATTCCTCCTCGTAAACCGCACAGTTTGCGGGAGTTTCGTAAACCGTCACCCGTCTTACATTGTAGCCCAGATTTTTAAGAAGCTCAAAAATGTGACGTGAGAAATTCTCTGCAGTCGGACGAAAATCCACCGCAGTCACAGCAAAGCCCTCATCGGCAAGAGCCTGCTCCGTGGCAGCCTTCAGCGTTCCCTTTTCATAAATAAGCCTGTGATCGAAGCTGTCGGCAATGGCTTTCAGGTCTTTCTTGAAGTCACCGAAATCAACTATCATGCCCCTTGTCTGCCCCTCGCTTATAAGCTCGGCAGAGCATATTTCAGCCTCTATTTTCCAGCGGTGTCCGTGAATATTCCTGCATTTGCCCTCATAGCCGTAAAGGAAATGAGCTGAATCAAAGGCGGCTTCGGTTTTAAGAATATACATTTTCAAATTCTCCTTTATAAAACAAAAAAGCGGACAGGCAAGGGACCTGTCCGCAGATATATGCAAGTTCAGATGTCCCGGTTTTGTTTAACGACAGGAAGGTACTAATGAACTGTCGGCAAGAATAATTATATCACCCCAAAATGCTTTTGTCAATCCCCAAAAACACATTGCAAAAAAATCCGCCCCGTGAAAAACCACGAGGCGGAGATGAGAAAATTTTACTTTATCTCAGGACCCGAATAATCGTCATTTCCGCTGTCCTTTTTCTCAAGATCGATCTTACCGATCTCGTCCATAACGCCCTTGGGAGCGTCAGCAGGCTGAGAAGCGTCCTGACCGTTGTTCTGAGGATATGCAGGATAGCTGCCGCTCACGCCTGTGGGTGTGTCAACACGCTCATAGGGCATGGAATCAGCTGCATTCTGCTCGGGGAAGGGAACGCCCTGAGCTGCTTTGCCGAATGTGCCGTTAAGCTCATCGGGAGAAGCGATGCCCGTAGCCATAGCCTTTTCCCTCATGCAGCAGTAGAACTCCGTATAGGTAGCGTAAACATAAGGATAAAGGAAAACAAGACCTGCCATTGTAATAATGCTTCCGAGAGATGTTCCGAGGATACCGCCCACAATAGAGCCTTGTGGTCGTGCTTCAAATCGTTGTAGGCGTTGAAGCTCTGTCTGAACTGTCCCTCACGAGTCTGCATTTCATCGTACTTGGCTTGTTCTTCGGGGGTGAAGTATCTGCCGT
>JAGBFZ010000306.1 GCA_018110855.1 Oscillospiraceae bacterium | reverse complement strand
TGAATGAACTGACCCATGGAGTGAAGATCTGTGGAGAAAATGCAGGAGGAAGGATAAATACCTCTGTTATCCTTTCCCTCGCTCTCTCCAAAGAGCTGCTTGAACCATTCAGCCATCATAGCGAAGGATGGGTCGTAAGCCTCAAGTATCTCGACAGACTTGCCCTTTCTGTAAAGGATATTTCTGATAGCTGCATACTTATAGCAGTCATTGTTGTCAAAGCCTGCCTTGAGATCTTCTCTTGCCTGAGCTGCGCCCGCCATAACAGCGTCGATATCGCAGCCTGCAACAGCAATAGGAAGCAGACCTACTGCTGTGAGAACGGAATATCTTCCTCCGACATCATCGGCAATAACGAAGGTCTCATAGCCTTCCTTGTCGGAAAGCTCCTTGAGGGTTCCTCTTGCCTTGTCTGTGGTGGCGAAAATTCTTTCCTTAGCGCCTTCCTTGCCGTACTTCTTCTCAACCAGAGCTCTGAATACTCTGAATGCAAGAGCAGGCTCGGTGGTGGTTCCCGACTTGGAAATAACATTTACCGAGAAATCCTTGCCCTCGCAGAGAGAAACGATCTCGTTAAGATATGTGGGGGAAATATTGTTGCCCACATAGTAAATGTCGGGTGTGTCCTTTTTAAGGTTATTGTAAAGAGGGGACTTCATAAGCTCGATAGCGGCTCTTGCGCCCAGATACGAGCCTCCGATACCGATAACAATGAGAATATCGGAATTGGAGCGGATCTTTGCCGCAGCTGCCTTTATCCTTGCAAATTCGTCCTTATCGTAATCAACGGGGAGATCGACCCAGCCCAGAAAATCGTTTCCTGCGCCTGTTCTTTCCTCTAAAGTCTTGGCAGCAAGCTCAGCCTGCGCTTTAACAGCCTCCATCTCATGAGGAGCGATGAAGCTCTCAAGATATTTTGAATTAAGATGTAAAGGTGCCATTTTTTTATCCTCCTAAATCTTCACATTTCTCTCCGAATGTGACAATCAATCCATACACAATATTATATTACTATATTTTCGGGAAATTTGCAAGATTTTTTGGCAACATTAACACGATAATCGAAAATTTAGTTGTTTTCACTAAAACCACAACAAATATTTCAGCATATCAGACAATACATTAAATTGATTTTTTTCCTCGATATCCTCCGCTGCCCGAAGCTCGGCTTGCTTCAGCAGCCGGTCTCCCAGATAATATCTCAACTCCCCCACCTTGTCTCCTTTTTTAACAGGAGCATAAACAAACGATGGCAGAATTATTCGGGAGGTGATATTTTCTCCATTGCCCTTTCTGACAACGGCGCAGCCCGTCTGTCCCGCAGATATCTGAAGCTCGGGGTCACGTCCGTTCTTCACAGGAAGAAAATCGGGCAGCTCCTCGGGGATTTCAAGGGAAACAACGGTATAACCCCCAAAGCCTGTGTCAAGAAGCTCCTTTGCAAGCCCCAGCGCTCTGTCCTCGTCCTTACAGTCCATCACAGTGCAGACAAAGGATATCCCGTCACGGCAGGCACCCTCTGCGGCAAAATACCCTGAGGACGGTCCTGTTCCGCATTTAAAGCCAACAGAGCCTTTATACCTATGCCCCATGGGATTTGAGGTCACAAGCTGGACCTTTCCCTCCTTGATATCCTCAAGACGGGTGGTGAATATCTCCGTCAGCTCCTCATGCTCGGAAAGGGCGCAAAGAAGCAGTGCGGCGTCATATGCGGTGGTATATTGATCTTCATCATTATAATATCCCGTACATTCGGTAAAAAGAGTATCATTCATGCCAAGCTCCTTTGCACGGGCGTTCATAAGCTCGGCAAATTTTTCCTCTGTTCCGCCGATCTTTTCGGCAATAACGCAGGAGGCATCATTAGCATTTCCGATTATCACGCCCTTGAGAAGCTCAAGCAGAGACGTTTTTTCCCTCGGCATGAGCCATATCTGAGCGCCCTGCTTTGAATTGGCATTCTCGCTTGCTGTGAGAACGGTATCAAAGGAAAGCTCTCCCCTTTCCACAGCCTCCGCCGCAAGCAAAACTGTCATCAGCTTATTGAACGAGCCCATTTTCACACGGACATTCCCGTTTCTCTCGCAGATAACAGTTTTAGTGGTCGGTTCCATCAGTACATAGCTTTCGGCAAAACGCTTTTCCTCTGCGAATGTACGGCAGGAAAAAGGTATC
>JAGBFZ010000305.1 GCA_018110855.1 Oscillospiraceae bacterium | reverse complement strand
GTTCGACAGTGACGGAAACGGCAACTATGCGGAAATGGCTCACAAGAATATTGACACAGGCATGGGCCTTGAGCGCCTTGCCTGCGCAATGCAGGGCGTTGACAACCTTTTTGAGGTGGACACCGTTCAGAACATCATGAAGCACATCAGCCGAATTGCAGGCGTTAATTATAAGGATAACGAGAAGTCTGATATTTCTCTCCGCGTTATCACCGACCACATCAGAAGCACCACATTTATGGTTGGAGACGGCGTTACAGCTTCCAACACAGGCAGAGGCTATGTTCTCCGCAGACTTCTGAGACGTGCCGCTCGCCACGGCAGACTTCTGGGCATCAACGAGCCGTTCCTTTATCAGGTAGTGGATACCGTTATTGACGAGAATAAGTGCGCATATCCCGAGCTTGAGGAAAAGCGTGACTATATCAAGAAGCTTATCCTGAACGAGGAGGAGAGCTTTGCCAAGACTGTTGATGCAGGCATGGAGATACTGAACAAAATGCTTTCCTCTGTTGAAAAGGGCGGAGTTCTTTCGGGAGAGGACACCTTCAAGCTTTCCGATACCTATGGCTTCCCCATTGATCTTACCATGGAGATAGCTGCCGAAAAGGGCGTTTCTGTGGACGAGGAGGGCTTCAGAAAATGCGTGGCGGATGCAAGAGCTATTGCCCGTGCAGACCACGATGCCAAGAGCGGCTCCTCATGGGACGAGGACGCTATGAGCAATCTTGACCTACCCAAGACTGAATTTACAGGCTATGATTATTCTCAGCTTGAGATAAATTCCAAGGTGCTTGCAATTTTCAAGGACGGCGCTGAGACTGACGAGCTTTCCGAGGGCGACGACGCTGTTGTTATCCTCGACAGATCACCCTTCTATGCCGAGAGCGGCGGACAGGTGGGCGACAGAGGTGTTATCACCATCGGCGAGAGCCGTTTTGCAGTTACCGATACCAAAAAGACCTCAAAGGGTCAGTATCTCCATTTCGGAACCATGGAAATGGGCGGTCTCGGCAAGGGCGACAGTGTTACTGCTTCCGTTGACGCTGAAAGACGTTATGCGATCATGAGAAACCACACTGCGGCTCATCTGCTTCAGGCAGCACTCAGAAAGGTGCTTGGCGATCATGTTCATCAGGCAGGCTCCTATGTGGACGATGAAAGATGCCGTTTTGACTTCTCCCATTTTGAAGCTGTTACCCATGAGCAGCTTGCAGAGATCGAGGCTATTGTCAACAAGGATATCTTCAATGCAATAAATGTAACTATGACAGAAATGCCCATTGACGAGGCAAAGAAGCTGGGCGCAATGGCTCTCTTCGGAGAGAAATACGGCGATATCGTCCGTGTTGTTGAGGCAAAGGGCGTTTCCGTTGAGTTCTGCGGCGGTACTCATATTGACAACACTGCCCGTCTGGGTCTTTTCAAGATAATCGGTGAAAATTCCGTTGCATCGGGAATCAGACGTATCGAGGCTGTAACAGGCAGCGGAGTTCTCAAGATACTGAACGAGGCTGAGAACAGAACAAGAGAAGCAGCCCGCATCCTCAAGGTGGGAGATGTTTCCCAGCTTGCGGAGAAGATCACCTCTGTTCTTGAGACAAACAAGGGTCTTGAAAAGCTTAACGAAGCCCTCAAGAAGCGTATTGCCGACGGTATTTTTGACGAGATCGTAAAGAACTGCCGTGAGATAAAGGGCGTTAAGGTCATGGCAAACATGCTTTCTAACGTTGGCTCTGATATGTACGAGAAATTTGCAGACGGCGTAAAGAGCATAAACGAGCCTTTTATCCTGCTTATGGCAGGTACTGCCGATGAAAAGCCCAAGTTCCTCTGTGCCTGCTCCAAGGCTGCTGTTGACATGGGCGCTCACGCAGGAAAGATCGTTAAGGCGTGCGCAGAGATAACAGGCGGCAAGGGCGGCGGACGTCCCGACATGGCTATGGCAGGCATCGGCGACAAGAACAAGATAGATGAAGCTATCAACGCTTTTGATGGTATCATCGAGGGCTTTATCAAGTAAGGAGGACTTTTGATATGGACGATTGTCTTTTCTGTAAAATAATCAAGGGTGAGATACCCTCAGCAAAGGTTTATGAGGACGAGCTTTGCTATGCCTTCAATGACATTGCTCCCACTGCTCCTGTGCATTTTCTTGTTATTCCCAAGGAGCATATAGCTTCTGCGGGGGAGATAACTCCCGAAAATTCCGCGGTCGTTGGGCACATTTTCGAGGTCATTGCCAAGCTCTCCAAGGAGATGGGCATGACTGAGGGCTTCCGTGTGGTTTCAAACTGCGGAGACTGCGCAGGTCAGACTGTCAAGCACCTGCATTTCCATGTCCTTTCGGGCAGGGAGTTTACATGGCCTGCGGGCTGATATCATTCTAAAAAAGCGATCGGCTTTGCGCTGCTTTTGGCGCAAAGCCGATTAAATCATAAAAAAATTTGAAAAAGCTCTTGACAAATGAGAATCAAAGTGATATAATATAATAGTTGATTGAAGATGCGTTGCTAGCTCAGCTGGATAGAGTGACTGGCTACGAACCAGTAGGTCAGGGGTTCGAGTCCCTTGCAGCGCACCAATTT
>JAGBFZ010000304.1 GCA_018110855.1 Oscillospiraceae bacterium | reverse complement strand
TCCGCATTTACGATCCTATCGCCCTCGATATGACCCCAGATCTTCAGAGGCTCCTGCTCGGACTTTTCCTCCTCGCCGCCGATGTAGGGGATAACGTTGTCGATTATCTCGGGCATTGTCTCAAAGGTCTTGCCTGCGCCCGAAATTGCCTGATAGGTGCATACCATAGCCTGCTTTACTCCGAAGTCCTTCATGAGAGGGTGGAGAGCGGGAACATAGCTCTGGAGTGAGCAGTTGGACTTAACTGCGATAAAGCCGCGCTTTGTGCCCAGTCTTTCTCTCTGAGCCTTGATTATCTCAATGTGCTCGGGATTTATTTCGGGAACTACCATGGGAACGTCGGGGGTTCCTCTGTGAGCGGAGTTGTTGGATACAACGGGACACTCAGCCTTTGCATAACGCTCCTCGAGAGCCTTTATCTCGTCCTTTTTCATATCAACTGCGCAGAAAACAAAATCTACCTCGGAAGCGATCTTGTCGATATCCGCAGTTGCGTCCATAACGATCATATCCTTGAACTTTTCGGGAATAGGCTGCTTCATTGCCCACTTTGCGCCCACAGCGTCCTCATAGCGCTTGCCTGCGCTTCTGGGAGATGCCGCAAGCACCTTAACATTAAACCAAGGGTGTTCTGCAAGGAGCAGGGAGAAACGCTGTCCCACCATGCCCGTTGCGCCGATAATACCAACATTAAACTGCTTCATCTGAAATACTCCTTTATTATTTAATAAAATTTTACAGAGAAATAAAAAAAATCGGTTGAAAACCGATCCATCATAGTATATAATGTTAAAGTGCCTGCTTAAAACAGAAAATCTGCTTCAAGCCACGAATATTTTATTCGATAGCACTCCATCACATTAGCTATGATGACAATCGCATACCTGTTCGGCATACGCTCAGCGGTGAAAGCTCCGCAGGCTTTCAAAGCTTCGGCAGTATCGCCTTTTCCCATGCGCTTAACGGCTGCGGTGCCTTGCGGACGGGTACTCATCTTTACTGCGCCTCTATCAGTTTTTCAAGAGTAATTATATAATAAGTTTGCGATTTTGTCAATACCTGTTTGTAAATTTTTTGTCACATATACGGAACTTTTTTATATGAAAGGAAGCTGCGCTTTGAAAAATATCGAAATTGACCTGACCTCCCTTGAAAACAAGGAGGCTTTTGATAAATTTTTTTCCGAAAATATTTCGGGTATGGGTGAAATTTCCGTTCACATCAAAAATATTTCCATTGCTCCCGAATGGGCTAAGGCTGCGGTAAATGAGCTGAAAGCAATGTCCGATGTTCATGTTGTCACCGAGCTTGATATCGAGACTATGAAGCGTTCTGATTTTTGGTACGAGCTGCCCGAGGAGCTTATTGCGCAGACTCCCGCAGAGCCGAGAAATTCCTCCCGCCTCATGTGTGTTGACAGAGAAAGCGGAATTATTTCCCATGACTGTTTTTATAATTTATGCAGTCATCTGAAAAAGGGTGATTTGCTTGTGATGAACGACTCCCGTGTGCTGCCTGCACGTCTTTACGGCGAAAAGGAGGGGACAGGCTCATTTATCGAGTTCCTGCTCCTTGAGCAGAAGGGCGACAAGGTGTGGGAGATACTTGTGCGCCCCGGCAAAAAGGCAAAGCCCGGGACGAAATTCTCCTTCGGAAACGGCAGGCTGAAGGCTGAGATACTTGAGACTGTGGAGGGCGGAAACCGAATTGCAAAATTTGAGTGCGAGGGCAATTTCTTCACCGCTCTCGAGGACGTGGGACAGATGCCATTGCCGCCATACATCACCAAAAAGCTTGAGGACAAGGAGCGTTATCAGACGGTTTATTCCCATGAGCTTGGTTCTGCGGCGGCTCCCACGGCGGGGCTTCATTTCACAAAGGAAATGATAGAAGAGCTTCACCAAAAGGGCATAAACACCGCATTTGTAACGCTTCATGTGGGTCTCGGAACCTTCCGCCCCGTCAAGGAGGACGATGTAAAGGTTCACAAGATGCATTCCGAGCATTATCAGCTGCCGAAGGAAACGGCGGAGCTTATAAACAAAACAAAAGCCGAGGGCGGACGGGTAATTGCTGTGGGAACCACCTCCTGCCGCACTCTTGAAAGCGTTGCGAGCTTTAATAATGGCGAGATAAAGGAAGCCGAGGGATATACGGATATTTTCATTTATCCCGGGTACAAATTCAAAGTCCTTGACGGGCTTATCACGAATTTCCATCTGCCCGAAAGCACCCTTATAATGCTTGTTTCTGCTTTTATGGGCTATGACAACACTATGAATGCTTACAAGACCGCTGTTGAGGAGAAATACAGATTTTTCAGCTTCGGGGACGCTATGTTAATACTGTAACATAAAAAAGGGGGCGGAAGAAATGGGCTATGATACGACAGGATCGCTGATATTTTCTGTAATGCTGCTCATTATCTGCGCCTGCTTCTGGGTCGGGAGGATAAAAAAGCTTTTTGTGATGTTCGGGGGAACGGAGCGGGAGGGTCAAATTGTGGGCTTCGCTCCTTATGAGTTTAGCATGCAAAGATACGAGGGCTGGGGGTATCGGTACACCACCCTTGTGAAGATAAAACTTGAAAACGGCAGCGTATGTGCCGAATCCGTTGAAAAGGTTTTTGCTCCGACCGGAGAAAAGCCTGAGGGCATCGGGGACGAGGTAACTGTTATTTACAATCCCAAAAGCGGGAGATGTATTCTTAACTCTTTTGCAGCCGAAATATTTTTTACACTTATTCTGACGGGTGTGACAGCGTTTTTTGTTTATGCTTTGATATATGATATAGGAATATTATAAATTGGTTTTAAGAAAAATATGCTTGATTTTTAGCGTGAACCGTAATATAATAAATATAGATAAGTTTTCTTAGTAATAATTCGGAAAGGCGGTCATAATTTATGAGTACCAAAGAGATAGTTACAAGTATGCTCGATTGTCTGAACGAAGAACAGCTTAACGGCATTATGGTATTGATAAGGAGCTTTATTGAGCCTAACAGTGAAACTAAGGCGGCAATCGAAGAATGTGAAGAAATGCTTAATGACCCTGAGGCACGAAGATATAAATCGGTTGACGAGCTTTTTGAGGACCTTGATTCATGAAGTATGATATTGAAGTAACATCAAGGTTTAAAAAGGAATACAAGAAAGCACAGAAGCAGGGACTTGATGTGAATCTGCTGAAAAAATCATCATCCTGCTTGCAAACGGAGAAAAGCTTCCCGAAGAAAACAGGGATCATTATCTGAGCGGAGATTGGAAAGGGTATCGTGAATGTCATATTCAGCCTGATTGGCTGCTAATATACAAGGTTAGTAATGATGTACTTGTTCTGACTCTTGCCCGCACAGGCTCACACAGCGATTTGTTTAAAAAATAATCGGCAGAAAGCAGGAACCCAATAGCATTTTTCAGGGTTTCCTGCATTTTGTTTGTAAAAAATTAAAAAGGAAATAACAACTATGTACACACTTAAAAAAACCAACGGAAAAGCCCGCAGGGGACAGTTTGAGACCGTTCACGGCACCTTTCAGACCCCCTGCTTTATGAACGTGGGAACTGCCGCAGCCATCAAGGGCGGCGTTTCCTCAATTGATCTGAAGGATCTAAAATGTCAGGTAGAGCTGTGCAATACCTATCATCTCCATGTGCGTCCCACCGATAAGGTGGTGAGGGAGATGGGCGGACTGCACAAATTCATGAACTGGGACAAGCCTATCCTTACCGACAGCGGAGGATTTCAGGTCTTTTCCCTTGCCAAGCTCCGCAAGATAAAGGAGGAGGGCGTTTATTTCAACTCCCACGTTGACGGACGGAGAATTTTCATGGGCCCCGAGGAATCCATGCAGATACAGTCAAATTTAGGCTCCACAATTGCAATGGCGTTTGACGAGTGCGTGGATAATCACATGGCTCAGATAACCACCGACATGGACGAGCAGACCAAAAACAAGATCATCCGCAAGGCATATGAATACTCGAAAAATTCCTGCGAAAGAACTACCCGCTGGCTTTACAGGTGTAAGGAGGAAATGGCACGGCTCAATTCTCTTCCCGACACAATAAACAAGCACCAGCTCCTTTTCGGAATAAATCAAGGCTCGGTTTTTGAGGACCTGAGACTCAGGCACATGGAGGAGATAAAGAAGCTGGACATGGACGGCTATGCTGTGGGCGGTCTGGCTGTGGGCGAGCCTACCGAGGAAATGTACCGTATCCTTGACTCGGTGGTTCCTGTTATGCCTGCAAATAAAATAAGGTATCTTATGGGTGTGGGCACTCCCTCC
>JAGBFZ010000303.1 GCA_018110855.1 Oscillospiraceae bacterium | reverse complement strand
CCGTTTGATAACTTGTCCGAATTTGGAGAATCACAATTAAATCTTACCTTATCACGAACAAAGTCGATATCGCCCGTGTATTCAAGTGAAACAGTTCCACTGCCGCTTTCACCATTGAAAGTTACAGTAAGTCCCTCAAACGGATCTATTGATGTAATGTCCTTATTAGTGTCTTCTACTGTTGTAACAGCTTCTGTATCAGTCAATGATGAAGATACCTGTGAACCATCATTATTATCTCCGCAGGCTGTTGAAAAAACTGCAAGCATAATTGCAGCAGCTACAGATAAGACTTCCTTTTTAATCATAGATAATTACTCCTTATTTTGTATAATTTCCGTTTTTGCATATCAGCAGTATTATATTACGCCGCTTTTATTATATCACAAGGTTATGGATATGTCAACCAATTCCCCACTGGGGAATTGGTCTGACGAAATTATCAAATTTTCTCAGGATTGGCTTCTTTTCCGTATTCTTTATTTATTGCAGCTTGAAATTTTGCTTTGGCTTCCTCAGAAGGTTCAATTTTCTCTATATCTTTGGATTTTTCAATAAGCTCTTTGCCGAATTCTTCCATCGTTTCGGAAACTGCCAAGTCAATACTATTATTTATATTGGCAAAATACTGTTCCAGAGCCGCTGAAATGACCTCATTGATATGTTCATCGCTGTCCTCATCGGTGAAATATTTACAGTAAGTATCAGTGGAAAGCTTATGAGTTCGCTGCCTTGGAACCTTTGCATTACTGCGCTCCATACCTTTGATAGCAAGCTCGGCAGCCTTTTGTGTTCCGTCAAAGTCTTCAAAGAGTTCACGAAGCTTCTCGGCAAGCTTCATATCAATTTTTACAGCATCTTTCCATATATTATCAATAACTACGCCCTCTTTGTATTTTTCAAATATAGCTGCAAGAGCCGCTTTTGATGAAATGTACGATAACTCAACTGCAGCTCTTACCGGCATTTTGCCCGTATCAACTGCGATCGAAAAATTACTGTCGGCAGTAAGCAGTTTATTTACCCTGATAAGCCTTGCAATTGTATTTTTGGAAAGTCCATATTCCTCTCCTACACGGGCAAGCTTGCTGTCAGGCTTTACCTCTGCTCCTGCTTCAATTGAACATAATTCATCGTGAATTGCCTTTATTTTATTTTCGTCAAACATTTTTGAGTGTCGAAGAGCTACAACTGCCGCCTGTTCGGATATTTTCAGTTCCTTGAAGCCCCTCTGCAAAACATTGGTTTCGATAACATACATATCCGCATCATCATCGCTAAGATTTGATTTGACAACAGCGGGAACGGTTGTAAGTCCTGCAAGCTTGGCGGCATTTGTACGATTGTGTCCTGCCAATATTTCATATTTGCCGCCTTTTTCACGAACAAGTATAGGCGTAAGTATGCCGTTATTTTTCACACTCTGCACCATATCGTTAAGGCGCTCTCCTGTATAGAGCGTAAAAGGGTGGTTTCCATAAGGAATAAGCATATCAACGGGAATTTCCTGTACTGCCGTTGTGCCTGCCGCCGCAGGAGAAGCATTGCTTATCATAGCACCGATATCAAATTTCATTGTAGTTACCTCCGCTTTCTTTGGCTCACATTTGCCTTGAGCATTTTCCTTTGCAATTTCTATGCGCTGTAATACTATTTGCTTTTCGCTTTCCTCAGTCGTACCCTTTCGGAAGCCTTGTTCATTAAAGAACACCCGCATAACCTCTCTGCGAGCAGCTGTGCCTTTTTTGTTTTTCTGAAAATAGAGAGGAAATATTCCTAATCCGTAACAGCCATCGGTTTTATTTTGTCCATAAGGCTGTTCGCTTTCACTCCTTGTATTGAAATGATAACATATTCCGAAGTCTGCCGATCTCCATTCATCGGGAATGGCGTGAGTGTTATTTTCAGCTCCCTCAAGACTGTTGACATAATTCAGAACCCGTTTCACAAATACAAGGTCAAGAGAATACAGATGGCAAGCTGTATAGTCCTTATCATCAGTCCCTATGTGGCAGAATGAGCGGTATGTTATTTTGGGTGTAGCTCTGCACTCACGCTTAATTATTTCCTTTGTTACCCAGTTACGTTCTGTGACGATAAAAGGGCAACCGTAACATTCGTGCTGTGGCGAGTAATCTGTCAGGACATATCCCGTTGTATCGGCATTGCTTGACTTCTCAAATATCTTTCCGCATTTGCAGATATATTTCTGCATTATGTATCACCCCCTATTCCCAATGGGGAATTATGCTTTTACTCGTTTGTTTACTTCTTCGGCAAGTGCCTTATATTCCTCACCGAGCTTTGTCCTATTGAGACAAAGTGACTTCATACGCTCCGAGCTGTTGGCAGCTTCTACCGACTTATGTATGCACGTTTTGAACATCTTTTTGCCGTAACGCTCAGTAAGCTTGTCGATAACCGTTTT
>JAGBFZ010000302.1 GCA_018110855.1 Oscillospiraceae bacterium | reverse complement strand
TAATGTCCGCGGCTGCGAGGAGCAGGGTATCCCATATGGCTTCTACCATTATATGTATGCGAGAAATACTGCGGAGGCTCACAAGGAGGCTGCATATTTCCTGAATGTTATAAGCCGTTATTCGCCCGAATACCCTGTTGTGCTTGATATTGAGGAATCCTTCTATGATAATATGTCCAAGGAGCAGGTCACAGATATTGTTACAGCTTTTATGGAGGATCTTGAGAATGCAGGCTATTATGCCATGATTTACAGCTATGCGAAATTCTTTGATGATAACCTGATCTATGAGAGGATCAAGGATTATGATATCTGGGTCGCTTGCTGGGGTGATGAAGACAAGCTCTTTGAGAATTACAGTTATCATTACGGAATGTGGCAGTACAGCGAAACCGGCACACTTGACGGCATTGAGGAATATGTTGACCTTAACTACTGCTACAAGGATTACAGAAGCACGATAAAAAAATATGGTCTTAACAAGCCTAAAATATGGTGATCAATGCGGCGGGGCATATTGCTCTGCCGCATTTTTTTTCAAAAACCAACTATTCTTTAATGCGATTTTAATCGTCCTTAAAATACGGTTTAATTAATATGGTGTATTATATACTCATAACAAAACAACATTGATCTGAAAGGACGGTCTTAATTATGTACGAAAACAAAAATCTACCCCAAATATCTTCCGCGGGTGAGGGCTTCATGAGTAAAGTGAAGAGATTCTTTTCTGTTCTGTGCAGAAATGATATTACAGTATCGAGAACAAAGGATATCTTCCGTCTTCCTATTCTTGCGTTTCTCATTATCGCACTGCTCACGTTGGAGATATCCGTTCCCGTTATTCTCATTTCCCTTTTCTGCGGAGTTGAGTACACCATTGGGGGAGAGGATTTCCTGCAGCAGAAGAAAATTTCCTTTAAGCCATGAGACTGATATTTTAATCAGTTTTTAATCTTAATCACAACTCGGTTTAATCCGTATAGGGTATAATATTTTACAGTGAATATGAAAGGCAGATCGTTATGAATGATTTTGAAAATGTAAGCGAGCTTGTTAACAAAACAGGTGCAAGCTTTGAAGAAGCAAGATATGCATATGAAGCGTGCGGAAAGGACATGGTTTCCGCTGCTGTAATGCTTGAAAAGGCAAGATGCAGCAAAAATGAGAGCACAGAGGACCCTTGGGACAGTGCAAAGCAGAGCTTCAGAAGAAACAGCCGTACTGCTGCAAACTGTGCAGGAGGCTTTTTCAGAAAACTTTGCAGGAACAATGTAAGGATATCGGGCAGCAGAGAATATTTCTGCATTCCCGTTATCGCAGCTGTGATAATTGCATTGCTGTTATGGGAAATTATTATTCCCGTAGTGCTGATCTCAGTTTTCTGCGGTATCAGATACACATTTACGGGTCCCGATATCTCAAAGGATTTTGTTTTCGGATTCTCAAAGCCAGCATCTGCTTCACATTCTGCGCCCGAATACAACTATTATCAAGATAACGAGTCCTGTGACAACGGATTTTTTAACAAGTGATCCTCCAAAGCTGCCGCATTTTCCTAATATCCAAAATAAGGAAATGCGGCATTATTGTTAATAGAATTTTGTTGTATTCGTCTTTTTTATCTGATATAATATTTGAAGAAAGGCAGAGCTTATGCTGAGTTTAAAAAAAATTGAAAGGAGTTTTCCGGTGGAACATCATGAAATGGCTGAAAAGCTTGTTGAAAAATGCGGCATATCCTATGAAGAAGCCGGAGAAGTGCTCAAGGAAGCAAACTTTGACCTGTTAGATGCAATGATAATCCTTGAAAGGCGCGGTAAGCTCGGCTCCTCAAAAACTAACAAGTATTCCACGGGCTTAAGACCCGATTATTATGTTTACAGCAAAAAAACTGCCGCTGACGCCGATAATTTCAAGGAATTTATCGGTCTTGCATGGGAGAATCTCTGCGAGTTTATGAAGGATATTCTCAAATATCAGGTGGTGATATCCAAGAACGGCGAGGAAAAGCTTGTTTTTCCGCTGCTGCTTGCTATCATTCTTCTTTGCTGTACGGTGGGATTATGCTTTCTTATAGTAATCATCACCCTGTTTAACGGCTGCAGCTATTCCATCAGAAAATCTGAATAGGAGACATTTTATTATGCCAAAAATTCTTATTGTTGAGGACGAACATCAGCTTGCAAGATTTATTCAATTAGAGCTTGAGCATGAGGACTATGAGACTGCTGTGGCAGGCGATGGAAGAGAAGGTCTTGAGCTTGCTGAAAGCGGAAAATTTGACCTTGTGCTTCTGGATATAATGCTACCCGGGCTTAATGGCCTTGAGGTCCTCAGGAGACTCAGAAAGGCTGAAAATAACGTGCCTGTTATCATGCTTACTGCGAGAGATTCGGTAATGGACAAGGTTTCGGGTCTTGATATGGGTGCGGATGATTATATCACAAAGCCCTTTGCCATAGAAGAGCTGCTGGCAAGGATAAGGGTTACTCTCCGTCAGCACCGTCCCTCGGGAGAGGGAAAAGACAAGGATGAGATAATCTCCTTCAAGGAGCTTTCCATGGACACTGCCCGCCATTCCGTTACCTGCGGCGGAAAGCCATTGGAATTGACAGTCAAGGAATTCGGACTTTTGCAGGCACTTCTAGAGAATGTATCCATTGTTCTCACCCGTGAGCAGCTTCTTGAGCGGGTGTGGGGATATGATTATTTCGGTGAGACTAACGTGGTAGATGTTTACATAAGATATCTCAGAAGCAAGCTTGAGGAGGTTTCGGATACAAAATATATCCAGACTGTCAGGGGAGTTGGCTATGTCATCAAGTGATAAGCTGAGATATCCTGTTCTGCTGGTTCACGGAATGGGCTTTCGGGATTTTAAGCATATCGGTTACTGGGGACGGATCCCCAAGGCACTTGAGAAAAACGGTGCAGAGGTATTTTTTGGCAGACAGGACAGCAACGGCAGCATTGAAAGCAATGCACAGCAATTAAGGATATCCCTTGAAAACGCTCTTGCCGTATCGGGTGCGGATAAAGTGAATATCATTGCTCATTCAAAGGGCGGACTTGAAGCGAGATATCTCATTTCCTCAATGGGATACGGCGGCAGGGTCGCTTCTTTGACGACTGTTTCCACTCCTCACAACGGCTCTGTTACTGTGGATAAGCTGATGAAATTTCCTCAGGCGGCAGTCAGGCTTGGCTGCGGTGCTGCAGATCTGTGGTTCAGGCTTCTGGGAGACAGCTCTCCTCACACATATGAAGCGGTAAAGAGCTTCCGCACTGCTGATGCTGAAAAATTTAATGCGGAAAATCCCGATGCTGAGGGCGTTTATTATCAGAGCTACGCTTTTGCTATGAAGAAAATGTCCTCGGATATTTTTATGGCTGTTCCATGGGCTGTTGTGAATCATTTCGAGGGTGAAAATGACGGTCTGCTTGCTCCGAGAGCTGTTAAATGGACAAATTTCAAAGGCGTTTTCTATGGCAGCAAGGGACGGGGGATTTCTCACTGCGACGAGGTGGATATGCGCAGGTGCAGGCTTTCCGCGGACAAGGACGGCGATGTTTCGGATATCACCGATTTTTATGTTGATATTATCAATGGATTAATGGAGCTTGGCTTCTGATAACGGAGGTGGAACAGTGGAAAAAAAACAGGCTGACAGCAGCTCCATTGCGGGGCAGATCGCTGCCAGCAAGCAGCTTGAACGATTAGGGAATTATCTGGTTTGCAATCTGTTCATTGTTCTGTTTTCGGTGATAAGCTGGTGCATGGCGGCTGAAGCAAATTATGTATCGGCTTTTGATATTGACTTATCAAGAAGCTTTTATTTTGATTTTGAGCCGTTTAAGGCTAATGCAACAGCTGATACCTTCTGGGAAGCAATTGGCACGGGAATATACAGATTCGGTGAGTATTCGGTAAAATGCGGTTCATTTGCACAGGCTCTTACATGTGGGATATGTCTTATCGGAATGGTACAGGCTGTTATGTGGGTCGTTACCTTCCTCCCGGAGTATTTCAGAGCAAAAAAAATGCTCAGTCCCTTAAATAAGATCGCTGTCACTGCTACAGAGCTTACTGCTGCGGCGCATAACAGTCAATATAATTTTGATGATATAGAATCTGCCATCGGAAGTATTGATCCCATGGACAACGATATTCATATTTCCACAGGAAACCGTGATCTGAAACGTATCGAGCAGGCGATAAACGACCTTCTTGACAGAATGAGAGACGCTTACAAGAGTCAGTCGAGATTTGTTTCGGACGCATCCCATGAGCTGAGAACGCCCATTGCTGTTATTAAGGGTTATGCGGATATGCTTGACCGATGGGGCAAGACTGACGAAAAGATACTTGACGAGGGTATTACTGCAATTAAAAATGAGTCGGAAAATATGAACAAGCTTGTGGAGCAGTTATTATTCCTTGCCCGAGGTGATAACGGCAGGCAGCCTGTTAATATGACTGATTTTTCACTTTCGGATATGATCAGAGAGGTTCATTCCGAGGCGGAGATGATCGATCCCGATCATGTGTATAATCTTGATATCAAGGACGAGCTTTCGGTTTATGCCGATGTTTCCATGATGAAGCAGACTGCTCGTATTCTCTGCGACAATGCGAAAAAATATACTCCCAAGGGCAACACCATTACTCTCAGGGTCATGACAGGGGAGAATGGCGAGAAATGCTTTGAGGTTCAGGACACGGGTATTGGCATTGACGAAAAGGATATTCCGCTTATTTTTGACAGATTCTTCCGCTCGGATCCTGCAAGAACAAGGGAAACAGGTGGCACAGGTCTGGGACTTTCTATTGCAAAATGGATAGTTGATCGTCATGGAGGACATTTCGAGGTCATATCCTACAAGGATATCGGTACGAGAATTACTGTTTGTCTCCCGAATACTCCTGTTCAGAATGAAAATAATAAAACTGCAAAACATACTATTTAATGCAGAAAGGATGATTATCATGGAAATCAAAAGCTATTCTGAATTTAACGAAAAGGTTATGGGCGCAGGGGTCCCTGTGCTTGTGGATTTTTATGCGGAATGGTGCGGTCCGTGCCGCATGATGGCTCCCCTTATCGGGGAGATATCAAAGGAGGCTTCGGGTTTTGAGGTTTACAAGGTAAATGTGGACGAGGTTCCCGAGGCTGCACAGAAATTCGGTGTTTCAAGTATTCCCACATTTGTTGCGGTTAAAAACGGCAGCGAGATTGCCCGTCATATTGGTGCTGCTTCTAAGCAGGTCATACTCGATCTTGTTCAAAAAGCAACTTGACAGTTTTGAAATATTACGATATAATAATATTAACCGATAACCGCCTTTGGGGGCGGTTATTATATTATTACAGGAGTGATCATTATGGAAGGAAGATCCGCAGAGGAAAAACAGGGCATTACCCTGCTCGGAAATCAGAAAACAAAATATCCCGATGATTATGCACCCGAGGTGCTGGAAACATTTGTTAACAAGCATCAGGATAACGATTATTTCGTTAAATTCAATTGTCCCGAATTTACAAGCCTTTGTCCTATTACGGGGCAGCCTGATTTTGCCACAATTTATATTTCATATATTCCCGATATAAAAATGGTAGAATCAAAATCCCTGAAGCTGTATCTGTTCAGCTTCCGTAATCATGGTGACTTTCACGAGGACTGTGTCAACATTATTATGAAGGATCTTATCAGGCTTATGGATCCGAAATATATTGAGGTATGGGGAAAATTTACGCCTCGAGGCGGCATTTCCATTGACCCCTACTGCAATTATGGCAGGAAAGATACGAAATATGAGGAAATGGCATTCCGCAGGCTAAGCGAGCATGATATGTATCCCGAAAAGGTGGATAACCGATAATTTACTATTGACATTGCTTTAAGTTTGATGTATAATAATACTAATCTAATAGACTTAGTAGACCTTGAAAGGACTTGATGCAATGAAGATCTCAACAAAGGGCAGATATGCTCTCAGAATGATGTGCGACCTTGCTATGAATGATAACGGCACTGCCATTCCCCTCAAGGAGATTGCAAAGAATCAGGATATCAGCGTCAAGTATCTCGAACAGATTGTGATACTTCTCAGCCGCGCGGGTTTTGTGAAAAGCGTCAGAGGTGCTCAAGGAGGCTATAAGCTTACAAATCCTCCGAAATATTACACTATTGGTATGATACTCAGGCTGACTGAGGGTAATCTTGCGCCTGTGTCCTGTCTGGAGGACAATGTTAATCAGTGCGAAAGGGCAGGGGAGTGTGCGACTCTTTTTGTATGGCAGAAGCTATACAGCGCTATAACTGATGTGGTTGATAATATTACTATTGAGGATATCGTTAATCATTCGAAAAATATCAGCAGCCATGATTATGTGATATAATAAAAAATCGCTTTGGACAAGTTCAGCCCAAAGCGATTTTTTATTATATAAACAAATGACCCGTGTAAACAACACGCTTACACGGGTAAATTTGGCGGAGAAGGAGGGATTCGAACCCTCGATGCGCTATTAACGCATACACGAGTTCCAGTCGTGCGCCATAAACCGGGCTAGGCGACTTCTCCAAACGGTTTATTATCTGTCGTTCCTGACGACTATTATATTATATCACCTTTATTAGCATTTGTCAAGCGTTTTTTTCAAATTTTTTTGAGAAATTTGGAGAAAAATCATACTTGATCATTATTTATGTTCGGATTTGTAAGTTTGCATAATTATTATGTTGAGTTTAGTCAGTAATGTTGAGAAGTTTGTTTTCAAAAAAATGCGGTATATTGTGCGGTCAAAATAATAATAAACCCACGCAAATAACGTATTTGCGTGGGTTTATTTGGCGCAGAAGGAGGGATTTGAACTCTCCTGCATAGCCATTTAAAGCCGTTTGCTTACGTTACTTTTGTTGATTCGTGTCATATTTCGTGTCATATATTTCTGAAAATTTGTTTTTCATTGACTCTGCGATTTCCTTTTCTTTTTCGGCATATAGGTGCTGATATACGTCTTTGATCATGTTCGGAGAGGACTGCCCCAATCGCTTCATTGCATATTTATCGGGCACGCCATTGGCAAGCATGAGGCTTGCATTGCCGTGTCGCTGTCCGTGCATTGTGAAATGGGGGAGTCCGTTGTCTTTGCACAGCTGGGAGAATTTGCGGAGCACCGAGGACGGCAACATGGGGCTGATAACTTCCGATGTGTGCTCTGCTCGGTCAAGCCGCTCCTTGAGGATCCCGTCAACCTCAATCTCTCTTGTGCTGGCTTCGGATTTTGTGGTGTTTTTTACGATATATTTATTATCCTTGTTTGGCACTTTTGCCGAATGGATTTTTAATGTGCTGCCGTTGTAGTCAGACCATTTCAATGCGGCGATCTCCGACTGCCGAAGCCCAAGCACAACAGCTATTGTAACAGGCAGCTCAACGCTTGTCCCCTCGACAATGTGTAAGATCTGCGACATCTGCTTTTCATCGGGGATAATAACCTCTTTGCGTTTTCTCCTCGGGAGCAGTATGCTTTCATAATCCAAGACGATTTTGCACTGCTTGAGAGAAGCGACAACAAGGGCGAATTGACTGCTTATTGACTTCGGGGAATAGTGGGCAGCATTTTTATTCACCCACTCCTGAAGTGCCTGCTCTGTGACGGATTTGACCTTGATATCCTTTATTTCGGTTATTGTGTTGCGCTTGATGATGTAATACCCTCTGACGGTGGACGGGCTTAGAATATTCTCTCGGGCTGAAATGTATTGCTCAACGGCTTCATTGACCGTCATATCTCCCAAAGCGGTTGTATTTGTTCGCTTGCCGTCAAGATATTCATTCGCCATTCGTTCAGCTTCTCGCTTTGTAGGGGCTGTGAATGATTTGTATTTGTTTGTGTTTTTGTCATACACCCTCACTCGGTAATTACCACTTGGAAGTTTTCTCGCTGTTGCCATAATTATATTCCTCCTTTACTTGACTTTTTCGGGAGGATATGGTATAATATTACTGTTCAATTGTTGATTCCATATCTTCCCCTTTATCCCCGTTCTGTGTTGGTAGCGCAGGACGGGGATTTTTATTTCTTTGGGAGCTTTGCGAGTTCTCTTTCAACCTGTTTTATGCTCTTTTCGGGTGTAGGCAAATCCTCGGGCATAGTACCGCCCAATTCTTTGATAGTCTCTCTTACCTTAGCACCGACTTCATAATGCACTCTATTAGCATTTTGCTTTCCCTGCACATTTTCACGTCTAAGCTTTTCGTCAGTCTGTGTTGCACGAAACAGATTAGCCGCAAGTTCCGTACTTCCCATATGGTCAAGTATCTTTTGGCTTTTCTTAAGTTTTTTACGTGCGTGTATCTCTTTCATACCAAGACCACCATATAAGCCTTGATAGCCTTTGTTCTGAAAAATAGCATAATCTTTTGGTTCTATTACTCCAGCATTCTGCGCCGCCTCTGCAAGAGATTTGTTATGCTCTATCATCTCGCTGCGAATAGCTACTCTCTTTTGATTTTCAGTTAGTTCAGGGTAGTTTTCAAGCAGCTCCTGTTGCCTTGTCTTTACGGCAAAGTATGTCTGACCGAGTGCAATAACCTCCTTGTTCGGATCGCCGTTCTGAACTATCAGATAACAGGCATAACGTGATAGCTGATAATCCTGCATAATTTTATTGCCGCCATTTGGCATAGGTGATGTTTTGTTGACTTCAACAAAATGCAATTCTACGCCGTTTTCGGCGTTTTTGCAGGCGATTTTAGCTTTTTCAATAACCTTGTTGAAATTTCTCCATTCGGCATATTCAAGAATGACTTGAAGCTCTCGGGCAAGCCAATATTCTTCTCCGTCATCTGAGATATGCATTATGCTTTCAAATATGCTTTCGTTAATTGGCATTTTATCATTCCTTCCTCTCCCCGTTCTGTAGGGCGCAGGACAGGGAGTTTTTTTATCGGGTATTTTCCCGAAAAAAATCTTGATTTTTCAAAACTTTTTTCCGAAAAACACTTGACAAGCACGTTATAATGTGCTATAATATAATCAGGAGGTGAGGAAATGGCAAAGCAAAAGAAAAAACCACAGCGCAGAAATAAGTCAGAAGAGCGCACCAAGCAAATCCTACTTATAACAGCTGTGGTTAATCTGATAAACGCTGTAATCAATATAATCAATAAGATTATAGAGATAACAGACAAGTGATCGGGCGGGGCTGACGGAGAGAAATCTCCCGAAGCCCTTGCAAAAAAATTATACCACAACTGCTTTGCCTTTGTCAATATGATTATAGATATTATGTCACTCGTTATGTCTTGTATCAGTGCAGCTCTGTCAATCTATGTTATTATCCTGCTGAAAGGGGATAAAAAGAAATGGAACTAAAAGAAATCAGAATGTCAAAGAAGATAAGCGTTCCGCAGCTTGTGGAGCTTACGGGCATATCACGCAGGACAATTCAAGATATTGAAAAGCGTGGGGACTGCCTTGTTTCCAATGCCAAAAAGCTTGCAAAGGCTCTTGATGTTTCGCTTGATGTGCTTTGTGCTGATGATGAATAACTGCTATGCCGTTTCCTCATTTTGAGGAGGCGGCATTTTGCTGCGCCGTATAACGCGCCACAATGCGCTGTACGGCGTTTTTTATTTTTATAGGGTAATTTTACCTTTAGGCTTGCAAGTGCTTGATTTTGGCTGTTTCTGTTTGTCTCTGTGGGCAAATATACCCTATTTTACATTATAAACCATATCCCCCTAAAAAGGGGGATTTATAACAAATTGGAATATTCTATTTTTTCACTCTATAAGACACCACGATCAACCTGCGCTGTCTTTGGCTTCGGCTTCAGCCTTCTGCCTATCCTCAAGCTCTCCGCAGGTGATGGTTTTATTCAAACTTTCGTCCTGCCTTGCTTCAAGGCAACGCTCAAATTCAATATCAAGTACAGATGTTACCGCCTTTTGACCGTATGGGTCGAGAGAACGGTATTTTTTTATATGCTCTTGCTCCTCAATAGAAACACTTATTGAATTTCCATAATAATCAAGTAAATATGAAGCAGATATTCCAAGAACCTCACATAATTTGATAATTTTATCTGCATCGGGTTTATTTATATCCTTTTCCCAATTGCTTATTACTCCTGCTGATTTTACTTCTATCAATTCTGCCAATTCAGACTGCTTTAATCCTTTGGAATCACGTGCTTTTCTTATTCGTTCACCTAAGCTCATAATATCCCTCCTCGTTTATATAATATCACACAAATTTTTAAATGTCAAGAAAAAAATCAAGATTTTCTTGAAAAAGGTATTGACAAATCAGAATTTCTGATATATAATATAATCATTCAAGAATTTCTTGAATATAAAATCTGGAGGTGATAACTTGAGTGTAAATGAAGCTATTAAATCCGCTATTGATGATAGCGGAAGAACACAGGTATGGGTAGCAAATAAAATCAATGCTATTAATCCAAGCCTTAATATGGATAAGAGCAAACTTAGTGCCGCTCTTAACGGCAAACGAAAAATATCAGGTGACGAGTTTATTGCTCTTTGCAAGGCTTTGGAAATCAATCCCGATACTATTGCGGACAAGGTAATCGGAAAGTGAGGAGGTGATATCATTGTATGACTTCATTACCGTAACCGACAGCAAGGAAATGACCGAGATAATTTTCGCATACGCTGAGCCTAAGGAGAATATCCGCAAGGAAACATTTCTTTACGAAAAGGCTTACAAGGCATACCGCAAGATACAGATAACAACTTCGGGAACGGAGAAATCTGAGTATATTTCCGAAAGTGAGTTCTTCTGGGCGTATGGTGCAGCAGTCGGGCAGATATCCTGCGGTGTGCCGAAACAGTAATCTGTGTAAAAATCGTAACAGTGGGAGGTGAGAGAGGAATGGACAGAAAAAAATACTCCGCAAGCAACCGACATTGCTCACGGAGAATGACGTTAAAAGCATTCTGGATTAAATACAAAAATGCGGTAATTATACCAATCATCACGTCATCTGTAACAACAGTGATATTCCGTTTATTAACAGACTGGATATTACTGAAACAAGAATAGGGACAATAACGCTATTTTTCAGCGCACTCCACTTTTCGGTATTTACAAAATCCTTATAATCCTCAAGATAGGATAAGCCGCTTTCGGTAATCGAATATTTTGCAGGCTCTTCTAACTTGCCCCACGGATTTTTTTGAGAAGATAACCTAATGTACTTTTTATCAATTAGATCGCCCAATCGAGTTTCTGTGGATTCTCCATATTTGTTAATTATAGTTTCCTTTAACAAATCGTTTTTCTGTAAGGATTTTAAAATTTCGTAAGTGGTTTTTGGTAACAATTCCATAATGCACAAACCTCCCTTCGCTATAATTTACCACAATTATACAACGTTGGGAGTGAAAATGTCAAGGAGGCGAGAGAATGGACGAAAAATTCAAGGTCAAGCGTGCACCGAAGGAAAGCCCTATTGAGTTCGCACAGCTGAGGACATATCCGGAAGCGGCGAAAATGGTGGAGGAGGTAATGAGCATTACCAATCACAC